>OMSS01000227.1 GCA_900313795.1 uncultured bacterium
GCAAACAAATAAGCGTGTCATACAGACTGTCATTTTCCGTATACTTTACCCCTGTTTTTTCATCAGCAAAAGAAACGGCAGTATTATAAGCCTGCAAAATTACGCTATCTTCGTCATCGTATTCAATACGCAAATATTTTTTAATTTGTTCAAGTTGCATAATTCTTTCCTTAATGGAGTGCCGATTTCTCGACACTCGATAAGAACAGTAATTAACCGTCTGCATTTTCCGTCAATTTCGCATTAATAAGTGCTTTGAGTGCATTATTTGTTGCGTTTGCATCGTACGTAATTTCCAAAACATCACATAACGTTTTAAGTTCGGCTTTGTTCAAAGAATTTACTTGCGTTTCGGTAATTGTTGCGGATTTAATCGCCGTGGTTAAGCCCTCTGCCGTAGCATTTTCGGGAACTTCTACGGAAATTTTATTGCAAACTGCCGTAAGTTCCTCTAATGTCGGCGTAACATCAGCAGGGGCTATGATTTTTTTAAGTATGCAAAAGCCTCTGTCATTACAGGTTTACCGTCAACAATCGCATAGCCTGTAATGTCTGTTTTTGCGTGTCTGTTTTGGTCTTGTTGCAATACGGTAATATCCTTATTAAAGTTTTTGCATCTTCTTCCATAACATCTACGCCCAAGAAAGAATATCCGCCACCCTTTGTATAATCCACAACGGCATATTGGCGACCGTTTTCATCTTTAATGCCAAGCAAGAAGTTCATAATTGTTGCACGTTTTGCATACATTTTGACTTTGTAGCCGCTCGGAACTTTTGCAATGGCATTTCTGATTTTGCCTTCAAGTACGGCATTTGTGTCGTTTGCACCGTAAGTAACAACTTGAGGAGTTGAACTTTCTGCCTCTAACGCCGTTACAACGCCCAACGGTTGTGCTTTATGCGTTTGAGAGTTAGTCGGAACACCTAAACCGTTAACAACTGCGTAAGCGAGTTTGTCAGCCATTTTAACCGCAATTTTGTTAACAATGTAATTCAAAAATTCGCCTGTTGCCATTTCCTTTAAATTAAATGAAATAGTAATATTTGCTTTAAGATCATAACCATAAAGGTTAATTTCTGCGGTTGTAACGGCTGAATCGGTTGTGTCAGTCGCCTCATCATAGAAATTTGTGTTATCCGTAAATGTTGCAACAGGAAGTGTCAAATTCCCTTTAACGTGGAGCATCTCAACTTCACTCAAAACGGCGTGTCTTTCTGCCATTTTTTCAAAAATTTGTTTTAAAACAACTTCGGGGATAACCGCACCGTTATTTGTTTTTGTCACTGTTGCGTTGTTAAATTCGCTAAAGCATTTAGCCTCTGTTCCGTTCAATTCTTCGCCTTTAAGATATTTTGCAAAAACATCTTCATATTTGATTTTATCTTCGGGAGTAATAACCTTATCTGACTTGTCAAAAGGGTTTGTCATTGCGTTGCTGTTTTGCAATCTGTTCAAGTTTGCTTGTGCCTTAATTTCTTCGTCAAAAGCCTTGTCGAGTGCCTCAACTTCCGCCATTTTAGCGTTGCTTTCTTCTGCCTTGCCGTCGTTCAAAAGATTTTGCGCATCGGTCAAAAGTGATTGACGTTTGTTCAAAAATTCTTCTTTTTTCATTTTTAAAAATCCTTTCTTTTAATTCTTATAAGATTTAACTTTGCTTGTAATAACTCGTTTTTGGGGTTCGTTGCGGTTTTATTTATTGTTTCTTTTATTTTTTGTGGAACATTCGCAAAATCGCTCACGTTACAGTATGCAACCGCTTTGTTTTCCTCAGTAACAGAAATTTTAAAATATTTCTGTGCATCTTCCGCAGATAGCCACGTTTCCGCCGAAACCAGTTGTTTTATGGTTTCTATACTAACGTTATCGTTCAGATGTTCTTCGTAAATCCCCAAAAGCGAGGTTTCGAGCCTATCGAGATTGTCGGCAACTTTCCTTAACTCGTCGGAATTTCCGACCGATAAGCAATATGGTTTATGAATCATCAAAAATGTATTTTTCGGCATTGTTAATGTGTCGCCCGCAAAAGCAATAACCGAGGCGATTGAACCAGCCAAGCCGTCCACGAAAACATTGACCTTGCCGCTATATCGTTTCAGTTGATTGTATATTGCATATCCTGCAAAAACATTGCCACCGCCCGAGTTAATATAGACGTTTAATTCTCTGCCATTTGCATCTTTCAAAAAATCCGCAACATCTTTCGGACATTTATCATCGGGGTAAAATTCACAGGCTGAACTGACAATATCGCCGTAGAATAACAGGTCAACGGAGTTTTCTGTTTTGTTCAAAACTTTTAAAAATTTATCA
>OMSS01000225.1 GCA_900313795.1 uncultured bacterium
GCCGCCGAGGGTCTTTTCGATTTCTTTTGCCTCTAGTTCGGCGTTTAATTTTTTCAAATTCTTTTCCGCTTCCTTGAGAACATTTTCCTCTTTACATTCGTCATAAAGTTCGAAAAATACTCCGACATCTTCCAATAAAATCCGCCAACGCTCGATTTGAGCAATTTGGTCTTTTGCATCTTTAAGTTCTTTTGAAATTTTTGAAGAGATATCTGAATTTTGCCAAACTTCAGGTTTTTGAAGTTCCGTTTCGCATTTTTTGACAACAGAAAGCAACTCGTCGGGCTTGAGGTATTTTTCAGCCTTTTTGAGTTCGATTTTAGCAGTGTTATAAGACTGTTTTAAATCGTCGTAAATCAATTATTTCGCTTTCTTTTTGTCTGTCGCAAATTCTGAATCCATACGAGGAAATACGGGGTGAATTTTCGCTTTTTCAGTGATTTTGCCCGCTTGAAGTTTGTTGTTTGCAACTTCATCGTATTTGATGTTCATATCTGCTGAAAGTTGTTCGAAAATTTCCTTAGAAATATTCGGGCAGTAAGGATAAAGCATTACTGCAATCTTTCTCATTGCTTCAAGAATGTTGTATAAAACTTCGCCACATTCTTGCATTTTTTCTTCTTTTGCAAGTGACCAAGGTGCATTGTCCGCAACGTATTTGTTTACTGTGTTTGCAAATTCAACGATTGCGTTTGCCGCTTCACAAACTTGATATCCGTCAAAGAATTTTTTTACATTTTCAATCGCTTCATCGCCTGCTTTTTCGATATCGTTGCCTGCCTTGATAAATTCAGGCTTGATTTCGCCGTCAAAATATTTTACGAGCATATTGAGTGAGCGGTTGAGAAGGTTGCCGATGTTGTTTGCAAGGTCAGCGTTTACCTTTTCTTTGAAATCTTCGTCGGAGTAGTTTCCGTCACGACCGAACGGTGCAGAAGTTACCATATAGTAACGAAGTGCGTCCGGTTTTTCGAGTTCGAAATTTTTCAAAATGTCAGCAGGTGCAATAACGTTGCCCAATGATTTGCTCATTTTGGTTTCATCGATTGTAATCCAACCGTGTGCACAAATAGTTTTCGGAAGTTCTATACCCAATGCCATCAAAATTGCACTCCAGTAAATTGCGTGGAATTTCAAAATATCTTTTCCGATAATTTGAACATCAGCCGGCCAATATTTTTTGAAGGTTTCTGACGGATTTTCGGGGTCGTAACCCAATGCCGTTATGTAGTTTGAGAGTGCATCAATCCAAACGTAGATGACTTGTTCGTCATCGTCTGGAACGGGGATACCCCAAGAAACTGAGTTTTTGTTTCTCGAAACTGAAATATCTTCAATGTCCTCAAGTTGTTTCAAAACTTCGTTAACTTTGAATGACGGTTGCAAAAATTCGGGGTGAGCCTTGATATGAGCAATTATAGCGTCTTTGTATTTTGTAAGTCTAAAGAAGTAATTTTCTTCCGTAACTTCTTCGGGCTTTTTGAGGTGGTCGGGACAAAGTCCGTCTTCTGTCAAATCACGTGCATTCAAGAATGATTCGCAACCTGCACAATATAAACCTTTGTAAGAGTGCTTGTAGAGGTCGCCGTTTTCGACTAATTTTTTGAAGATTTTTTGAACAACGACTTTGTGACGTTCGTCAGTGGTTCTGATGAAATCAGTGTAACCGATTTCGAGGTCAGCCCAAGTTGCTTTGAATGATGATGAATTTTCATCGCAAAGTTCTTTTGGCGTTATGCCACGTTTTTCTGCTGTTTTTTGAATTTTGACTCCGTGCTCGTCCGTGCCTGTCAAGAAATACGTGTCCTCATCTCTTTGCGTAAAATGTCTGTAAATTACATCACACATAATTTTTTCGTAAGCGTGACCGATGTGCGGTTTTCCGTTTACATAATCTATTGCCGTTGTTAAATAAAACTTGTTCATATAGCCTCTTACATTTATAATAAAGTTATTAAAAAATTATCACAAAGATAAATAAATTTAAAGTAATAATTTGAAA
>OMSS01000221.1 GCA_900313795.1 uncultured bacterium
TGTGGCGAATGTAACCACCCGAGAGGAAATATTGTCATACCTCAAATGGCTTGAAGTTCACCCTGAATACCCTGTAAACGCTCAAAAACACATCGAATGGTTCCAACAACAAATCGTTGACGGCAAAATCGATAACAAATATGACGATTACGGCACAAAAATCAAGGCTACTCTTTCAAAAGAATCTGACGGAAGAATGGAACTTAAAGTTCTCGATAAACAAAAAATTCAAGAACTCAGAAACAGAGCAAGACACGGCGAAATCGTAGATGTTTCTAAGGAAATTGAAAAACAAGAAAAAGAAAAAGAATACGAAAAAGCATAAACTAAAAACATAATTACACACATTATTAAATCGTCGATTGAACAAATCGGCGATTTTTTTGTATAATATTTTTATCTTGATTGTAAATTTTAGGATTATGACATGGACGATTTTGAACCGATAGAGGAACATAAAGATTTTGAGGCGATGGGGGATTTTGAGTCGAAAAATGACTTCTCTCCTCAAAACGATTTTTCATCTCAAGATGATTTTCAGTCGAAATCTTTTGGGGAAGATTTTGGCGAAAATTTTGAAGGACAAAATGATAATTTTGAGCCAAAAAAATCTGTTGATGATGAGGAAAATAACGAAAGTGACGAGGATATAGAAAAGTTCAAAAAGTTTACTATGTTTGTGTTTGTTGGGATTGTTCTGATTTTGGCTGGGGTATGTTATCTGGCATTTTTCGGTGCAAGGCAAACTGAAGAAAAGACGGAAGTCGTTGTTGAAAGAAAACAGCCGACGGGAAGGCTTTCTGAACTAAAAGTTATTCCCAATCGCTCTGCAATAAAGGCTAATGAGCGTTTTAGGTTCAATATTTCAAGAGATGTTATGTTCACGGGGCAACTTGATGAGGTGCTTTTGGCTTTTAAAATTCCTGAAGATGTCCCTTATCGCCAAAAAGTCGATAGTATAAAGGTTACGCCGACTCCGGAAAAATTCGAGCATCGTCCCGAGGGGACGTTTGCGGTTATTCGTTTGACGAAGCCGAGGGGCAAAATCCGTGTTTCTATTGACGGTTATGCGAAAGTTCAAACTTACACGGCGGCTGTAGCACAAAAGTTTGGCAAAAATATTGATGGCAAACTGTCTGCTGAGGAAAAGGAGCGTTACACATCGCCAGAGAGAAACATTGAGTCTAATGATAAAGCAATAAAGGCTGTTTCGGCGGAATACGTTACGAGGGCGACGAATGACCTTGATACGGTAAAAAATATTTTTGATTTTGTTGTTGAAACGATAAAATATAACTACCTTGATGTTGGAAAACACAAAGGGGCAATCGGTGCAATACGCTCGAAACGTGGCGTCTGTACTGAGTTTGCCGATTTAATGGTCGCTCTTTGCCGCTCAAAGGGAATCCCTGCAAGGGTTGTTTACGGTTTTGATATTCCGTTTGTTGATATGCAAAGGCTCTCAAATAATGGACATGCTTGGGTTGAAGCCTATACCCCTGAATATGGTTGGGTGACTTTTGACTCGACAAATAAAGTATCAAAAAGTATTTTGAAACAGGCGAAAGAGTTGGGTATAACGCCCTATGAACTTCTTTCTTACGCATTTCAAAACCGTATTTATTTGATTGTCGATACGAACGAAATTGAAATGAGTTATAAGGGCGATGGCGACATTTCGTCAAACAACCTTCAAATCAAATTTGGAAAAAGTTAATATCCTTTTTAAAGCGTTGCAGTAAGGGCATCATAATCCTTTTTGACAGATTCTGTTAATCCAGGGACTTTGAGTTTTTCTGCATCTTGAAGGATTGTTTTGTAAGTGCTTTCGATTTTGTTTATGATATCTGCTCTGTCAGCACCTTTGGCTTGCGAGAGAGTATTTTCGAGGAATTTAACATACGTTCTGTATAATTCGATTTGTGCAAGGTCAATACCGAATTGTTTTGCAATAAGCATACCTTTTTCGAGGTACATTTTTGCTGCACTTGCATCACCTTTTGCGAGGTTAATTTCAGCAACCAATTTTTGGAGGTAAACTGCAACGTGA
>OMSS01000220.1 GCA_900313795.1 uncultured bacterium
GTTGATCCTGGAAACAATCATCAAAATTGGTACAAATGGAGAAAAAAATATGATGCTCATATCAAAACGAGCGAGGACGCTTACGTTGCGATTGACACAATGCTCGCAAGTTTGAACGACCCTTACACGAAATTCCTTGACCCGAAAGAGTTTAAGGAAGAAACGAGCAGCATCAAAGGTTCTTTAAAAGGTATTGGTGTTCAAATCGGCGTTAAGGACGGAAAATTGCTCATTATAGCCCCAATGGAAGATACTCCCGGGGAAAAGGCCGGTTTGAAGGCAGAGGACGAAATCCTTGAAATTGATGGCAAATCAACAAAGGGTATCTCTGTTGACAAAGCTGCTGACCAAATTCGAGGTGAAGAAGGCACAATCGTAAAACTTTTAATCAAGAGAAAAAATTGTCCAAATAAAATTTATGCCGTTCCGAGAGCAAAAATCGAAATTAAAGCAGTTTCGACAAAATTGCCTTTGACAACGACGAAACTCGACCCAAGAGTCGGATACATCAGATTGAGTTCATTCATCAGCCAAAACGCTGCTGATGAGTTCAAAAAAGCCATGACAGGTTATTCTTCGAAAAAAGGTATCATCATTGACCTTCGCTCAAATCCTGGAGGACTTTTGACGAACGCAATAACGCTTTCTGATATGTTCCTTGATGGCGGTGTAATCGTCAGCACGGTTGACCGTGGCAGATATAAAGACACTATCAGAGCAAGTAGAAATTATATTTGTGATAAGCCCGTTGTAATCTTGATTAACGGCGGAAGTGCTTCTGCGAGCGAAATCTTCTCTGGTGCAATGAAGGACAACAACAGAGCCTTAATCGTTGGCGAAAAATCTTTCGGCAAGGGTCTTGTTCAAGAAATCAACAAACTTCCTGAAGGTTCAGGTTGTAATATCACAATCCAAAGATATTTGACCCCGAGCGGTTCAGACATTCACAAAAAAGGTATCAAACCTGATATTGTTGTAAAATTCACCGATGCCGATATTCAGGCAAAACGTGACGTTCAACTTGAGAAAGCAAACCAACTCTTGGTCAAAATGATTACTTATCAACCGAAAAAGGGCTAATCCTCTTCCGGTTTGAGTTTATCTCGAATAATTTGTACGGCCTTTAATAATGGGTCGATAGCGGTTGAAAACGGCGGTGCATAGGGTAAATCAATCCCCATGAATTCGTCGATTTTCACTGCACTCATAATGGCGAACGATGCCGTCGATACACGTTTTTCGGCATCACCTGTGCCTATTCCTTGCACACCAAGAATTTCTCTTGAATTTTCATCAACGATTAATTTCAAGGTAATCATTGCAGCTTCAGGCATGTAGCCCGCCCTGTCCTCGTTTGTGACGGTTGTTGTCAAAACGTCATAACCGATTTCTCTTGCCTCACGTTCGGTAATTCCTGCCATAGAGACCGTATAGTCGAAATAGCGGCTCACAATAGCACCTACGACCCCATTGAAGTCGCAATTATCGTTTGCAATATTTATCGCTGCACAACGGCCTTCTTTGTTTGCCGTTGAGCCAAGAGGCAGCCAGCAGTGGCGTTTTGTGACAATATGAAATTTTTCGCAGCAATCCCCCACTGCATAAATCCCCGGGATTGAGGTTTTTAAGTGAGAATCGACCCAAATGCTTTTATTTATACCAATTTTAAGCCCTGCGTCTGCGGCAATCTCACTGTTCGGAACAGTTCCTGCACAAATTACCACAAAATCTGTTTCGATTCGCTTTCCTTTAGACGTTATAACTGCGGTAACTTTGCCGTTTTTGCCTTCAAATCTCACGGCCTGTTGTTTATTATAAAATTTTACTTTTTGTCCGTCTCTTTTTAAAATGTATTTATGAATTTCTTGTGAAATATCATCGTCGAACATGCCCATCACATGCGGGTTTTTGTCAATAATGTTTACAAATAATCCGTTTTTTATAAAGGCTTCCGCCAGCTCTATTCCTATAAATCCAAAGCCTACAAGCGTAACCTTTTCCGACCTGTTCATGCGGTAAAGCTCGGTGTAGGCTTCGATGAGGTGCAGCACGGTGTTCATCGTCTTCTTCG
>OMSS01000219.1 GCA_900313795.1 uncultured bacterium
ATAGTTACCCTCTCTGCAGTGACAAAAAAAGACGAACCCGAAAGTTCGTCTTTTAGAAATTAAAAAATTAAAATTAGTCTTAAGCGAGTTCGGAATTTTCCTCAGCAACAGGTTGAGGGTTAATTTTTTCACGAACTTTTGCATCAACTTCTGCCAAAATTTCAGGGTGAGATTCGAGGTAATCCATTGCCTTTTCACGACCTTGACCCAATTTTTCATCGTTATAACTGAACCAAGCACCTGCTTTTTTGACAATATTGAATTCGACCGCCATATCCAAAATGCAACCCAATTTCGAAATACCTTTGCCGAAAATGATGTCAAATTCTGCAATTCTGAACGGTGGTGCAACTTTATTTTTGACGACTTTAACTTTTACACGGTTGCCGTATTCTTTGCTATCTTGTTTCAAAGTTTCAATTCTTCTGATATCAAGACGAACGCTTGAATAGTATTTGAGAGCATTACCGCCTGTTGTTGTTTCGGGGCTACCATACATAACACCGATTTTTTGACGTAATTGGTTAATAAAAATGACTGTTGTATTTGTTTTTGAAACGATACTTGTCAATTTACGGAGTGCTTTTGACATCAAACGTGCTTGCAAGCCCATCTGTTTGTCCTCCATAGCACCTTCAATTTCTTCTTTCGGAACGAGTGCCGCAACAGAATCGACGACAACAACATCAACCGCCGCAGAACGAACCAATTCTTCCGTAATTTCGAGTGCCTGCTCACCTGTATCAGGTTGAGAAATCAAAAGTTCATCAACATTTACACCCAAATTCTTAGCATATTCAGGGTCTAAAGCGTGTTCTGCATCAATAAATGCCGCAATACCGCCTTTTTTCTGACATTCAGCAACAATGTGTTGTGCTAAAGTCGTCTTACCTGAACTTTCAGGTCCGTATATTTCAATGATACGACCTCTTGGAACGCCGCCAATTCCAAGTGCAATATCCAAAGACAACGCACCTGTCGGGATACATTCCATCGAAACAGACGGTCTGTCACCCAACTTCATAATCGAACCTTTACCAAAATCTTTTTCAATCTTTTCAATAGCAAGACTTAACGCTTTTGCCTTGTTTTCGGCAATATTATCGGTTTCTTTCGCTTTCTCTTTTACAGCCATTCTTAATTACCTTTCAAAATTATATATTTACATTATAAACTCTTTTGCGGGAAGAAAAAAAGTTTTCACATTTTTTAACTAAAATTCATGCCCGATATGCTTAATATAAAATTCAAATACGTCAAAAACGGACAGAAATTTTTGTTTTTTTAATGATTTTGAAAAAATTTTGTCATTCTGAAAGATTTATCCCGAAAAACCCATTTTAGAAAGCATTTTATTAGATTCTTCGCCTAAAGACCCAAAAAGACGGGTTCAACGTCATTGAGAGGCGAAGCCCCTACAAAATAAAAATGCGACTCGAGAGCCGCATAAGTCAAGAAAGGAATGGTTAGACTATTAATTTAACTTGATTATTACACACGTTTGTTTACTATGCAAATATGTGAATAAATATTAAGTCTTTTTTTATTTCAAATTCGCTGATATAATGTATTTACGGGCTTTTTCGGAAAAATTCGAAAAAATCGAAAGTCGTAATAATACTTAATATTTTGGAGTAAAAATGAAAATCGGAATAATCGGTCTTGGACTTATTGGTGGGTCAATCCTCAAGAAACTTACGGATTTCGGGCATGAGTTGTATGCCGTCACAAGAAATCAAGAAACTTTGAAGCATGTAAAAAATTTAGTCAAGGCTTGTTCTGACAAATATGAAATTTTATCCAAATGTGAAGTTGTTTTTGTATGCACTCCAATCGGCAAAATTCTTGAATCGCTTGATAAATTAGAGGGCGTTGTATCAAAAAACTGTGTGGTTACTGATGTTGCAAGCGTAAAAGAATTTGTCACAAAGAAAAAATATTCTTTCAAATTTATCCCCTCTCACCCAATGGCAGGGACGGAAAATAGCGGTTATGGTGCATCTTTCCCTGAATTATTTGAAGGTGCGAAGTGGGTTTTGACCCCGTATGATTGTGCCGTCGATTGCGACGAAGTCA
>OMSS01000216.1 GCA_900313795.1 uncultured bacterium
TGCTTCTTCTTGTGCAAGCATAATGACCTTGATTGCTTTTTCTGTAAATCGTTCAAACATTATATTTCCACCGATAGTATTCTACTATAGTATTATTTTACAACAATACATAGATATTGCAAATAAATTTAATAATTATTTTATATTTTCCAAAAGTTTTACAGCCGGATAATACGAAGGAGAAACTTCAAGAGCATGTTCAAGTGACTTAATAGCAGTCGTTTTCTCGTGTTTAGCCAATCTTACTTCCGCATCGAGAAAATGCAACTCTGCATCTTCCCAAACAATTTCCTTGCCTGCTGCCAAAAATTTTTCGGCGTAATCGTAATAACCGTGGTTAAAAAGCACTCTGCCAGTGTATTTGTAAACTTCAGGATTTGTGTCCGCAAAATATTGGATACTATTTATCAAATTTTCCGCATAAGTATTCATTTTAAGGCTCAACAGTGTATCCAAATCAGTTTCGTAAAAATTTCTTATTTGAAAAAATGAAGGCTCTTTCGTTCTTCTTCTTTCAATATATCCGGACAATGCCTTTGCCCAAATAATCAACGGCGACGTATCTTTCAAAGAAAACCACACCTTATCCGCAGTCTCTTTATCATTTTGGTAAAGTCTACAATATCCATATTCGGCAAACATGTGCAACTTCTTGAACAAAACTTCCGCACGCTCGTATTTCTTGTCGAAAAACAATACTCTCGCAAGCGTTTTCAAAGAATCATCGTTGTATTGGAACTTACACACTTCTTCCGCCAACGAATAATCTTTTTTATCAAAAATTATTTTAAATAGTTCAAATCTGTTCATATCAATAGTCTGAGATAATTTTATCTTCTGCGGTCGTCGTTGTCAAATCCTAAGTTAAAATTATCCATCATTTGACCCATCATCATTGTTTTGATGAGTTCAGGGTCAACCTTGTTTTGCGTTCCGTCGGGATTTTTTTGTTGTTGTTGCATAAGCAAATACGGAAGCATCATATCAAACGAATTATTTCGGTTGTAATTGTTTCCGCCGCCGAACATCATTGCCATTTGTGCCGCATCGCCATTCATTGCATAATATTCAGCCATTTGTTTATACGGGTTGAAATTGTTGTTATTGTTTGCGTTATTTACGTTATTTGAGTTGTTTGTGTTATTCTTAGATGTCGTTTTTTCGTTCACTGCAACCATTCCGACAGAACCGCCAACTTCGTTTTTCGGCGGATTAAATGAATAGCCCAATTTGCTCAAAGTTCTGACAGCATCTGCAATTTCCTTATCGGAAGGTTCTGCTTTTGCCACTTTAACCGCATTTTTCATTTCTGAAGAAGCATCACCTTTTTTATTAGGAGCAACTCTCGTTTTCTTATTGAGTTCAGCGTTTACACGTTCTTGCTCTTGGATAAGTCTTGTTTCTTGAATAACTTTGTTTGCATCAGGGTGAATATTTTCAGGATATGCACCGTGAATCAACTTATCAATGTCAGAATCAACAGAAACGGTTTCTTCCGCCTTATTTTCAGGTTCACTTTCTTTCTTAGCAAAGAATGCACCCGGATCGACGAGCATTTCTTGAATTTCGTCTTTTGAGTATTTTTTATAGACACAGGGCGAAATGTTACTATTCATGCAGTTTGTAGCTTGAATTGCGTAAGATGACAAGACAGGTACACTATTGATTTGTGCAACTTTTTCAAACGCCTCTACCGCCTTGTCCTTCATTCCGACTTTCATATAAGCAATACCGCTATAATAGAAGGCAATAGCGTTTGACGGGTCGTCTTGCGAATATTCTTCCAAATCTTGGATACAGCCAACGTAATCGTGGTTTTTATACTTGTTTATCGCCACTCTGACTGCGTACGGACAAAGTTCCGACGCCGTAACTTGGATAAAAAATCCTGTTAAAATTGCACCTACTGCTAATATTTTCTTAAAACTTTTCATTTTTCTTCCCGTATGTCTGTTTAATGATTTTTGAAATATTTTCAACATATACCCGATTTTATTATACAACACGAATTAAAAAATATTCCTACATCAGTTATACTAATTTTGAATAATTTTGCATCTTATTCAAAAAGCCCAATATTCATAAGCATTTTTCTTTTTCTT
>OMSS01000215.1 GCA_900313795.1 uncultured bacterium
GGGGACTGCAGCTTCTGTGATTTTATTGACATCTGCGGAAAGGGGAAGAAATAATGAAACTGAATGAAAATTGCTTGCCAAGCGATCAGAGGCAGCGTGACGAAATAGTTTCCCTGACCGGCGAAAGTATCTTTGTAGAGGCATCTGCAGGCTCAGGCAAGACGAGAACTTTGACCTATAAGGTCGCAAGGCTCATTGAGGACGGTGTTTCTCCTGAGAATATTTTGCTGTTGACTTTTACAAGACGGGCTGCAAGAGAGATGATTTCCCGTGCGGAAAATATTCTTGGTGCAGGGCTTGGAAAGATTACGGGCGGAACTTTTCACTCGTTTGCAAATATGATTTTGCGTCGTTATGCACGTTTTGCGGATTTGAAAAATAATTTTACTGTAATTGATAGAAGCGATGCGGAAGATGTCGTAAATCATATTCGTGGCAAAATTATCGACAAAAAAGAAAAACGTTTCCCGAAAAAATCAACCATTCTTGATATTTATTCAAAAACAATCAATAAGGACATTCCGCTTGATGCGATTGTAAAAAAAGAGTATAAGCAATTTGAGCATTGCACGGAAAAGTTGATAGAAATTGCAAATGCGTATAATAATTATAAAAAAGAACGCTCAATGCTTGATTACGACGACCTTTTACTTTATTTGAAGGCTCTTTTGATGTCAAATGAAGAGGTTAGAAAGCAAATCAGCCTCAAGTATAAGTATGTTTTGATTGATGAATATCAAGATACGAACAGCATTCAGGCACAAATCGTTCGTCTGATTGCATCTGAGCATAACAATGTTACGGCAGTCGGCGATGATTCGCAAAGCATTTATTCTTTCCGTGGGGCAAATTTTAAAAATATTTTAGAGTTTCCAAACCTTTATGAAGGCTGCAAAATAGTTACTCTCGAGCAGAATTATAGAAGTTCTCAAAATATTTTGAATTTTGCAAATAAGATTTTGGAACAGGCAAAAGAAAAATATTCAAAGGAACTTTTTTCGACCATTCAAAGTTCTGAAAAACCTGCAATTATATGTTGCGAAAATACGCATGCCGAGGGCGAATTTGTCGTTCAAAGAATTTTGGAATTTTGCAACGAGGACGGTTTGTCACTTGATGATATTGCGGTTTTATCAAGAAGTGCATCGTTGATGTTTGATGTGGAAACTCAACTTGTTAAGCAAAAAATTCCTTATCGCAAAATTGGCGGTTTGAAATTCACTGAAACTGCCCATGTTAAAGATATTACGGCATATTTGAGGATAATTTTAAATCCATACGACGAAATTTCCTTGAACAGAATTTTACTTTTGCAAAAGGGGATTGGGGTATCGACGATTAATAAATTGTTACCTGCTTTGACAATTCAAGGTTCTAAGGCTACGGCTGATATGCTGCCCGTGAAACCTTCTCAACGTGCGGATTTAGGCAATTTGTTGACACTTCTTTCTGAGGCAAGAAATCAAATTGCTGACCCCAAAGTGGTTACAGAAAAAGTTTTGGCTTATTACGAACCGATTTTGATGGAGCATTATGACGATGCAAGCAAGCGTCTTAAGGATTTTGACCACATTTTGTATTTGTCGTCAAAATATTTGAACTTGGAAGATTTTCTGTCTGATATGGCTCTTGAACCGCCAGATTCTTCGATTACGGATACCGAAGAAGGTGCGGTTATGGACGAATGTTTGACCCTTTCGACAATACACGGTGCAAAAGGTACGGAATATAAGGCCGTGTTTGTTATTGGTGCCGTTGATGGACGTTTTCCTTCAATGTATTCATTTAACTCGCCTGAAGAATTGGACGAGGAATTGCGGTTGTTCTATGTTGCCGTAACCCGTGCAAAGACGTATCTTTACGTTAGTTACCAGATAGATATGTTTGATAGAGCCACGGGCATGGTACTTTCAAAGCCGTCAAGATTTACGGAAAATATTTCACCTGAAATCCTCGAACGTTGGAAACTTATGGAAAATTAAACAAACTCATTCCTTGTAATTGATAAGGCAATCCTGTTTTCATTCGATTATTGAATGGTCAACAAATGTCGACCCTACTTCTACGAATGTTAAATTTATCCAATCTTACCCACCTCACATTAAACGTGCCTACGGTTGGAAACTCCTCGTTTCC
>OMSS01000213.1 GCA_900313795.1 uncultured bacterium
CATAAAAAAGATAATTTACACGAAGCCAATTTGTTGATGTTAAATATTGATAAAGCGGAAAAAGTTTTAGGTTGGACACCGACATTAACAGCGGAAGAAGCCGTAAAAAATACCGTGGAATGGTATAAACATTTTTACGAAAAATCAGAAAATATGTATGATTACACGATGAAACAAATCAATGAATATGAGGAAAATATAAAGTGGAACAAGAATTACGCAACAAAGTAAAAGAAGCGGCAAAAGAATATTATAAAGAAGTTTACGGCAAAAAAAGAGAATTTGATTATATTCCGCCGAGCGGCAAACTTTTGGGCGAAGAAGAATTGTTGAATATGATTGACGCTTCGCTTGATATGTGGCTCACTGCAGGCAGATTTAATAAAGAGTTTGAGCAAAAATTTGCAAAATATATGGGAGTAAAACACGCACTTTCGACAAATTCAGGTTCAAGTGCCAATTTACTTGCATTTTCGGCATTAACTTCACACAAATTAGGCGAAAGAGCATTGAAGAAAGGTGATGAAGTTATCTCTGTTGCGGCAGGATTTCCGACTACTATAAATCCGATTATTCAAAACGGAATGATTCCGGTGTTTGTTGATTGTGAAATCGGAACGTACAACATTAATGCCGACTTAATTGAAGAAGCGATTACGGATAAGACAAAAGCGATTTTCTTGGCTCATACATTGGGCAACAGTTATGACCTCGACAAAATCATGGAAATTGCAGAAAAGCATAATCTTTGGGTAATTGAAGATTCTTGTGACGCATTGGGCGGAGAATACAAAGGACGTAAGATTGGTACAATCGGACATATCGGAACATTCAGTTTCTATCCCGCTCATCACCTAACAATGGGTGAAGGCGGTGCTGTAATCACAAACGACACAACGCTTTACAGAATTATCATGTCATTCAGAGATTGGGGCAGAGATTGTTGTTGTCCTCCCGGACGTGACGGTGTTTGCGGAAAAAGATTTTCACAACAATTAGGCAATCTTCCTTACGGATATGACCACAAATACACGTATTCGCATGTCGGATACAATTTGAAAATCACTGATTGGCAAGCGGCACTTGGTTGTTCGCAGATTGAAAAACTTGACGGCTTTTTGGCAATAAGAAAAAGGAATGCGGAACTTTTGACAAAATTGCTTTCAGATTTGCAAAATTATTTGATTTTGCCGATAATTAAAGAAGGTGTAAAACCTTCGTGGTTCGGATATTTAATTTCGGTCAAAGAAGATGCACCGTTTACGAAACAGCAGTTGGTTGAATATTTGGAAAGTCATAAAGTCGGCACGAGACAGTTATTTGCGGGCAATATTTTGAGACAACCGATGATTGTTGATAATGATGTTGATTTCAGAATTGGCAGTGGTAAATTAATGAATTCAAAAGAGTTGACGGAAGATACTTATAAACTTCTTCCAAATACTGAATTTATTATGAATAATACGTTCTGGGTTGGCACATTCCCCGCACTCGGCGAAGAAGAAATCACAAGAATAGCGGATACAATCAAGGCATTTGTTAATGAAATCATCTGATTTTATAATAGAAGAACTTTATAGAAACGGAACGACAAAGATATTCGGCTACATCGGCGGAATGATTGCTCATTTGGTAGACAGTATTTACAAAAATCCCAATGTTGAAATGATAAATACCGTCACGGAACAAGGTGCTGGATTTGCGGCGGAAGGATATGCAAGAGCAAATGATACGTTTTCGGTTGCGATTGCAACGAGCGGTCCCGGAGCAACAAATTTAATCACTCCGATTGCAAACTGCTATTTTGATTCCACCCCTGTTTTGTTTATAACAGGACAGGTTAATACGTATGAATATCGAAAATATCCTAATATCAGACAAAACGGCTTTCAAGAAACAAATATTGTCGATATGGTAAAACCCGTCACAAAATATGCAAAAATGATAACGAATGTCGAAGATATTAAATACGAAATTCAAAAGGCTCTTTATACTATGAAATCGGGAAGAAAAGGTCCTGTCTTGCTTGATATTCCAATGGATATTCAAAGACTTGAAGTTGATGAAAAAACTTTAAAAGGCTTCATTTGTCCGCCGAAATCAGAATACCAAACAAATGTTGAAGATGTCGAAAAAGCGATTAAAACGGCAAACAGACCACTCGTTCTTGTCGGAAACGGTGTATCTTTAGCCAATGCAAAAGAAGAACTCGGCATCAGCAGTGTCGAAAAATACGAAAATAATGCAGGATTAATCGGCACATACGGCAACAGATACGGCAATTTAGCTCTTGCGGATTGCGATACTCTTTTAGTTTTAGGAGCAAGACTGGACATAAGACAAACAGGGTCGGATTTAAGCGTTTTTGAAAACAAAAACATCATTCAAGTTGATATTGATGAAAACGAATTAGCCTGTGATAAACTCAAAAAAACAGTCATAAAATCAGATATTAAAGTATTTTTAAAAGAACTCAATAAATTTGATTTTGAATTAAATATCGATGAATGGAACAAACAAATTTGTGATTGGAAATGCCGTTATGACGATAATTTCAAACATTTTTCCGTTGCAAACAAGTTTTTAACTAAAATTTTTGAAAATTCAAAAGAAAACGACATTTTCACGTCAGATGTCGGACAAAATCAAATGTGGGCGGCACAAAGTGCCAAGTTAAAAGCAGGACAAAAATTTTTCACATCCGGCGGACACGGATGTATGGGTTTTGCACTTCCCGCAGCTGTCGGAGGGGGGTATAATTCCAGAAGCATTGTCATCACTGGTGATGGCGGAATGCAGATGAATATTCAGGAACTTGAAGTTATAAAACGTCGTAATTTACCCGTAAAAATTATCGTTATGAATAACTCAAACTTAGGAATGGTAAGGACATTCCAAGAATTATATTTTGACGGAAGAGTCGAATCAACGGTTTGGGATTATTCAGCTCCCGATTTTGCACAGATAGCAAAAGCTTACGGAATAAATGCAAAAACGATAAATATAAATGATGATTTTGATTTATCAGAAATTTTTTCAAATGACGAACCGTTTTTATTAAATGTAAAAATGGATTTAAAGACGGAAGTTGAACCAAGACTTCAATTTGGAAATCCGATAAATAAACAACACCCGTTATTAGAGGAAAAATTATGAAAAATATTCTCTTAACAGGTTCGGGGGGATTTATCGGCATTCACGTTAAAGAATTTCTTTCGGGTAAATTCAATCTTTATACCCCAAGAAGTTTTCAGTTAAATTTACTCGACAAAAACGCAGTAACGGATTATGTTAAAGCGAACGAAATTAATTTTATAATACACTCTGCA
>OMSS01000212.1 GCA_900313795.1 uncultured bacterium
TGACGCATACACAAAAGCATTGGAAACAGAAGGTGACAAGGATTATATTTACTACGAACTTGGTCATTTGTATTTAAAGAAAAAAGATATTATCAATTCAATTAACGCATTTAAACTTGCTGTTGAAAAGGACCAAACAAACGCATTTTTCCACAATGCACTTGGTTTTGCACTATTTTCAGCAGGTCAATATGACGAAGCAGAGGACCATTATCTTGTTGCAATCAATATGAACCCAGACCCTGAGTGGACTGCAACAGTGTGCAGAGCGTGTGCTTTGATTTATTCTGACGTCAAAAAGAACAGCGAAAAAGCAATCAGAATGTATATGCAGTCCCTTTCATTGTTCCCAAATTGTGCAGACACATACCTTTCGTTGGGTGATTTGTACTTTGACGAAGAAGATTACGACAAAGCACTTACAAATTATACAAAATCAATTGAGTTAGACCCACAAAATCACTACGTTTTCAACAAATTAGCAACTTGCTTATGGCAAAAAGATTTTGTCGAGGAAGCGATTATTTCATACCGACACGCAATCGACTTAAACCCAGAGTATGATGCTGCTTACAACAATTTAGGTGCAGTTTATCTTGACGGAAAACAAATGTATCACGAAGCAAAAGATTGCTTTATGACAGCGATTGAAAAAAATCCCGAATACGAAATGGCATACTACAACGCTGGTCGTGCTTTTGAGGAATTAGGGGATAAGATTGAAGCCGCAAAATATTACCAAAAAGCACTCGAACTTAATGAAAAATCACATCAAATCACAACTGTCGATATTCAATCGAAAATTTATGAATTGTTTGAAGATTAATCGTTGAAGATTTTTTCCATCAAAGATAAAAACTCAGGGAACGATGTGTTCACCCACTCAAAATCCTTGATAAGAAGCGGTTGTTCGGTTATTAAACCAGCAACATAAAAACTCATAGCAGTTCTGTGGTCATGGTGTGTATCTATCTCGATACCTCCTTTTAACGGTGTTTTTCCGTTGATAACCATTCCGTCAGGTCGTTCCTCGATATCCGCCCCGATTGACTTGAGTTGGCTTACAATCGTCGAAATTCTGTCAGACTCTTTATTTCTTAAATCAGACGCATCTTTAATAACAGTTGTACCTTCGGCTTGGGTTGCAAGCACTGCAATTACAGGGATTTCGTCAATTAATCTCGGAATATCCGCCCCTTCGATTGTCACCGCTTTTAAGTCCGAATAAGAAACTTTAACGTCCGCAACAGGCTCGCCCGAAACAACACGTTCGTTGAGAAGTTCTATATTTGCACCCATTTTTTTGAAAACGTCGATTATCCCAGAACGAGTGTAATTTATCCCAACATTTTCGATTGTAACTTTGGAATTTTTTACAATCGCAGCCGCAACCATAAAAAATGCCGCAGAAGAAATATCTCCGCAAACTTCCATATCTTTTGGGGTTAAAATGCACGGCCTGACTGAAGTTGAGGTCAAAGAATTTTCCACAATATCAGCCTCGAGATACTTTAGCATTAACTCGGTGTGGTTTCTTGATTGATAAGGCTCATTGACAGTCGTAATACCGTCTGCGAACATTCCAGCAAGCAGCACAGCAGATTTAACCTGTGCAGAAGCAAGTGGTGAATTATAAGTTATGGCGTGCAATTTTCCACCAGTAATTTTAAGAGGTGCTTTATAGTCGTTATGACTGAATTTTGCACCCATTTCCGTCAATGGCAAAATAACTCGTTTCATAGGACGCTTGCTCAAACTTACATCACCAAATAAAGTACAATCAAATGGTTGTCCTGCAAGGATTCCCGACATCATTCGCATAGTTGTGCCTGAATTTCCGCAATCGAGATCTGAACTCGGTGTATGAAGGGCATTTTTCGCATTGATTGTCAAATCCATGTCAGTGTGAAATTTAACCTCACAACCCAACTGTTGCACGATTTTCAAGGTTGAATGACAATCAGCCCCTTTTGAAAAGTTTTTAATATTCACAACACCTTTTGTAAGTGCCGCAAACATAGCCGCTCTGTGGCTTATAGACTTATCAGGAGGAATAATAATGCTTCCTCTTAACTTTTTCGCATTTTTTGTTTTGTAATCCATTTTGTACTCTTTATTTTTTGATGTAATAAAAATCAGGGTGTAACAATGCTAAAAAAGGTATCAATTCAAGACGTCCGATTAGCATGTTGAAAATAAAAATAATTTTTGTAGA
>OMSS01000211.1 GCA_900313795.1 uncultured bacterium
AAGTATTTTCGTCCTCGTCAAAGTGGTTTACGACGGTAATCAACGGGTTGAAGCCGTATTTGAGACGGCTTTGGACAGCGTGAAGGCATTTTCGGTAACTGCCACGACCTCGAATTTCGTCGTTTGTAAGTTCGTCATAATGTTCGAGGCTAAGTTTTATGATAATTTCATTGCCCTTATTATTTTCTTCTTCAACCTTTTTAAAAAATCGTGCTTTTTTGTCGTTGATACTGTAACCGTTTGTGTGAATAACGGTTGAAGTTCTTTTGAGGCAATAGCGAAGTATTGCGTTGAAATCGGGGTGCAAGAGAGGTTCTGCACCCGTCAGGTGAATATATTTTAGGTTTTCGTTTTGCAAATCAGAAAGAGCCTCTTTAATTTTGTCAAAGTGGATAAAATTTTTTATATGTTTTTCATTCGAAAAATCTATGTAGCAATGCTTACACTTGAGGTTGCATGCTTTCATACTCATTTCAATAAAAAGTGAATCGAAAGTTTTGAGTTCACTTTTTGGAGATGTCATAATAGTCATTTTTTATTCCTTTTCTTTCTACAAAATCATTCTATGTAAGTAAAGTTTAAAATGAAATTACCGCATTGTTTAAACTTTATTACCCAATCGGACAGTAAACAAAGTTCAAATTATAAAAAAGATTTTTAAACCGAAAATCTGAATTTTGGACAATTATATTCTATTTTTACCAAATCGGGCGGATAATTATGACAGAGAGGTTTTTATGGCAAGAATTTTGGAAAACAGACAAGGAAGAAGAAATGTACTTTTGACGACGGACGACATTTTGTCAGTCGTAAGAGAGTACCAAAAAATCACAAGTGGTGTGAAATCTTATGACGAAATTCGAGAAATTTTAGAAGGAAACAGATTTTATTTGCCCGAGGAGATAATATAATTTATAGTCCTTTTGCAGAATAAATTTGCAATATTTTTTTATTATTATTATTCTGTATATATAAAGAGGTAAACTATGAAAAATAAAATTATTGTTTCTTTAGCATTTGTTGTTCCGCTCGTGATATATTTTGTGCTTTGTGCAATTTATCCCGAAAGAACGATAGAATCGGCAGTGGCAAAAGGTTCAAATCTTCCGCAGGTAATCGTTTTTTCAACTCCGATGTGCGGTGAATGTCGAAAAATGGCTCCAGTTATTGAACAAGCAAAGAAAAACTTCGACGGAAAAATTGAAATCGTTAAAGTTAACGCATCAGAAAACAAATCTAACATTCAAAAACTCGTTCGAGAACATCAAGTCTACGTCGTCCCTACTATCGTTTACATTGATGAAAAAGGAATCGTAAAACAACGTACGGAAGGCTCTATGCCCTATAACGAATTTGAATTTTACATCAATAAGGCGTTTAAATAATGAGTTTCGGAACAACTTTATATTATGTAATCGGCTCATTTTTAGGCGGAATTATATCGTCCGTATCGCCTTGTTCAATCGCACTTTTGCCCTTGATTTTGGCATACGTTTGCGGAACAAAGAATAACTCGTTCGCCGATATAGCCTTGAAATTGTTAGCCTTTTCATTAGGATTATCAAGTATTTTGAGCATAATCGGCGTTTTGTGTGCATCTGCCGGAAAAGTTTTCGGCGGATTTGACATACCAATTTTGATAATCATTTTCGGTTCGGTATTGATGGTTTTGGGCTTGCAACTTGCAGGAATTATCGACCTTCAACTTCCAACAATCATAAAACAAATTCCTCAATCCAACTCCACAAGCCGTTTTTGGTATCCATTTTTAATCGGTATGATATTTGCCTTCTTGGCTGCACCTTGTTCGTCCCCGATTTTGCTCGCAATTATGGCAATGGCAACGAGAACGTCAGATTACCTTGCAGCATTTTTCATGCTTTTCGCATTCGCATTTGGACAATGCTTAATCGTAATATTGGCAGGACTTTTCGCCTCATTTCTCAAAAACTTGCAAAAAATCCAAACATACACAGACATTCTCGTCAAATTCTCGGGCTGGGTATTTATCATTTTTGCAATCAGCGTTTGGGCAAACGTTTTCATAAATATCATCAACAGATAGTTTATACTCAAAAATAAAAAAGACCCCGAAAGAGGTCTTTTTTGTTGTACAAAATTTGAGAATTTTTTCGCAAAATCGACAATCTGTCGAAATTATGCCAAATCCCATTTTCCGCAAGTACCGCCCCAACGTGCGATAATTTTCGGTTTTTCCCCTTCTTTAA
>OMSS01000226.1 GCA_900313795.1 uncultured bacterium
TAATAGCCGATGCGTCAAATGAAATACCGCTTGTGAAAGCCCGTTTCACTTCATCTGGCAAAATAGAAATGTTTTTCAAATTCCCGTGAATGTCACAAAATGCAAGCCTTATGAACTTAACGTCTTCTTGTTCGATATATTCAATAACGTCATCGTAGTTAAAATTCATATTTTATCCTTTATTTAATCTTAATAATCCCTTGAAATAATTATAATGGCTGAATTTTTGCTCGTCAATGAAGTTGTAACAAATTTGACAATAAATTTGCACTGTGGTATAAAAATACACATAAAAGCGACAATGGTGTCGCAGAGGACATGTTCCTTTGCTCTGTTGTCGCTTTTTTTTGTGAAAAAGATAATTAACGGAGAACTCAAATGGATACAGTTACTTCAATATTCGGCTCAATGGTATTTGACGATACCGTAATGAGAGCAAGACTTCCAAAAGAAACTTATAAAGCGTTACAAAGAACGATTAAACAAGGTAAGCACCTTGATATCACTGTTGCAAACGTAGTTGCAAACGCTATGAAGGATTGGGCTATTGAAAAGGGTGCAACGCACTATACTCACTGGTTTCAACCCATGACAGGCATTACTGCTGAAAAGCATGACAGTTTTATTTCACCGACATCAGACGGAAAAATCATCATGGAATTTTCAGGTAAAGAGTTGATTAAAGGTGAACCTGATGCTTCATCATTCCCGTCAGGAGGTTTGAGAGCAACATTTGAAGCAAGAGGTTATACTGCTTGGGACGCAACATCTTATGCGTTTATCAAGGACGGCGTTCTTTGCATACCGACAGCATTTTGTTCTTATATGGGCGAATCATTGGATAAGAAAACTCCTTTGCTTCGTTCAATGGAAACTATCAACAGACAAGCACTTCGTATCTTGAAATTGTTCGGAAATACAGACGTAACACACATTAATACAACAGTAGGCCCTGAACAGGAATATTTCCTTGTTGATAAGGACTTGTTTGATAAGAGAAAAGATTTAATTTATACAGGAAGAACATTGTTTGGTGCAAGACCGCCGAAAGGTCAAGAACTTGACGACCATTATTTTGGTACTATTAAACCAAGAGTTGGGGCGTTTATGAAAGAATTGAACGACGAACTTTGGAAGTTGGGTATTCTTGCAAAGACTGAACACAACGAAGTTGCTCCTTCACAACACGAATTAGCACCAATTTTTACAACGACAAATATCGCTGCCGACCACAACCAGTTGACAATGGAAATTATGCAAAAGGTTGCTAAAAAGCACGGTATGGTTTGCTTGTTGCACGAAAAACCGTTCGCTAGTCAACTTATTAGAACCCGGAGAAACACCTTCTGAAAACGCACAATTCTTGTTGTTCCTTTGTGCCGTAATTAAAGCGGTTGATGAATATCAAGAATTGCTCAGAATTTCTGTTGCAAGTGCAGGTAACGACCACAGATTGGGTGCAAACGAAGCACCTCCGGCGATAGTTTCAATGTTCCTTGGTGATGAATTGAATGGAATTTTGAAATCAATCGAAGAAGAAACACAATACGATTCAAAAGAAAAAGAATTCATGAAAATCGGCGTACACACCTTGCCGACAATTCCGAAGGATTCAACCGACAGAAACAGAACGTCACCTTTTGCATTTACTGGTAACAAATTCGAATTCCGTATGTTAGGTTCAGCATCGTCAGTTTCTGATGTAAACACGATTTTGAACACGGCAGTTGCAGAAGAATTGAAGTATTTTGCAGAAGAACTTGAAAAGGCAAGAGACTTCGAATCTGAATTGCACGATTTAATCAAAGATACAATCATCAAACATAAACGAATTATTTTCAACGGCAACGGATATGACAATTCTTGGGTTGAAGAGGCAGAAAGAAGAGGACTTGCTAACCTCAAGACAACTCCTGACGCTTTGAAACACCTTATGGATACGAAGAATGTTCTTTTGTTCACAGGACATAGAATTTTTAGCAAGGAAGAATTGGCAGCAAGATATGACATTATGATGGAAAATTACTGCAAAGTAATCAACATCGAAGCGTTGACAATGCTTGATATGGCAAGAAAAGACATTTTGCCTGCAATGAGCAATTATTGCAAAGAACTTGCTGAAACGATTTCCGCTAAAAAATCTGTTTGCCAAGACATTGACTGTTCTTACGAACAAGAATCTCTCTCTAACTTGAGCAGTTTAGTTTCAGCAATGTATAAGCAAGTCAATAAACTTGATGAAGATTTGATTAAAATTAAATCGACGGAAGACGTAACGGAAATGGGCGATTATTATAAGAACACAATTTTGTCAGATATGACGGCAATCAGAATTTCATCGGATATGATGGAAACCGTTGCCTCGGCAGAAAAATGGCCCTATCCTTCATACGGCGAACTTCTTTTCGGCGTAAGATAATTAAAATGCTAAAAGGCAGAACACACAATAAATACAGACACATATAATAGGTACAACAACAGCATGAATAAGACACTATACAACTCCAAATTCGAACACGATGCGTGCGGTATCGGTGCAATAATTGACCTCGACGGCAAACCAAATTTTTCCATTGTAGATGATGCTTTGACAATTGTTGAAAAACTTGAACACAGAGCGGGCAAAGATGCAACTGGAGAAATCGGCGACGGCGTCGGAATTATGGTACAAGTGCCGCACGATTTTTTTTCGAAAGTTGGAAAGGAAATGGGCATAAACCTCGGTAATCGTCGTGATTACGGGGTCGGTATGTTCTTTTTTCCACAAGATGTCTTATCTCGATTACAATCCCAAAAAATGTTCGAAATTATTTGTGCAAAGGAGGGCGTTGAGTTTTTGGGCTGGAGAAATGTCCCAGTTAATACCAATGTAATGTCTAAAAAGGCTCAAGCCTCGACACCTTTCATTTGCCAATGTTTCGTAAAACGACCAAAAAAATTAAAACAAGGTTTAGAATTTGACCGAAAATTGTACGTTATTAGAAGATTGTTTGAACAAAGTAACGAAAATACTTATGTAGTGTCGTTTTCGTCGAGAACAATAGTTTATAAAGGTATGTTTTTGGTAAATCAGTTGAGAAGTTTTTATACTGAT
>OMSS01000210.1 GCA_900313795.1 uncultured bacterium
AGCATTTGTTCTGTTGTGTTTCCATTTTTACTCCTTAAAAATATACTTTTCGTTATTAAAAATACCATAAAAATCGATGAAAGAGTAAAATACCGCAAAAATTATTCTTGTAAAGGGGTTTGTTTCAAATGTAAAATATTTAAAAAAAAATTTACGATACTAAATATTTTGAGATTTTCAAAATTTATTATGCTACGATAAGAAAGTCGGAAGAAACAAAAAGTTTCTTCGGTAAGAATGGTTTAAAAAAGACAAAAATATATGGTCAAGGAGAGTCGGAATGCAAGAATACCTTACTAAAGAAGAAATCCGTCAGTGGAGAAGTTCTCTTGAAAAAATTACACTTGAAGAATATGCAGCAAGATTAGGCAAAGTTATTCAAGGTGAAAAACATACCAATGACATGATTGATAAGGTAATGACAACTTCATTGCACTCGATGTCTGCAACACCTGATTATACGGTTCATACGGAAAAATTGGAAACATTGACTTTGCACTCAATGTTCGAAAACAAAGAAGCAAAAGCAAAGAAAGAAACAAAACCTGTAAAAAAAGCAACAAAAGAAGTTGAAGCCGTAAAACCCGTTAAGGCTGAAAAAACAGCAAAGGCGGAAAAAGAAGTCAAAGCGGTTAAGGAAGTTAAGGCAGCCGCTGAAAAACCAGCAGTCGCTGTTGAAAATATTACTTTCAAAAAACCTCTTATCCCAAGAGAACAAATGATTTTTGACTACCTTGTTCAAAACAAAGGAACAATCGTATACGCAAAAGATATGGCTGCTCTTTTGGAATTGCCGAGAGATTATGTTTATAAGTACATCAAAAATTTGAGACAAAAAATCAACGAAGATGTATTGTTTAACGCTGATAACGGCGGTTACGTTTTAGAAATTTAGTGTAAGAAGAATAAAGATGCCCCAAAAAAAATTAAAAATTGCATTTCCTCATATGGGAACAGTGTCCTACGCTTGGCGTGCGGCTCTTAGAAAGTTGGGCGTCATTGCTTTTGTTCCTCCTTACACAAACAAAAGAACCCTATCTCTTGGGGTAAAATATGCTCCTGAAGCAATCTGCTTGCCCTATAAATTGATTTTGGGTAACTTTATCGAAGCGTTGGAAGGTGGGGCTGATTACGTTTCAATGATTACATCACCAGGAATTTGCCGTTTGGGCGAATATGGTCAATGTATCGAAAACGTTTTGAATGATTTGGGATATAAAAACAGATACCTCGAATTGTCACTTTATGACGGCTTTAAGGGTATGTATAACTACCTTAAACAAGCAAATCCGCACTCAACAATTTTCCAAAGAATCGATGCAATTTATACAGCGGTAAGATTTGTTTTTGCACTCGATAGAGTTGCAACGGTACTTTCTTATTATAGAGCAAGAGAAATTACCTTCGGAACGGCTGAAAGGCTTATAACAAAGGGCTCGAACTTTTTGATAAAGCACTTTCGATTAAAGAATTAAAAAATGCCGAAAAAGAAACAATTAGAATGATTAAGGAAACTCCGATTGACGAAAAACGAGACGTTTTGAACGTCGATATTACGGGTGAAATTTTCATCGTTCTAGATCCGTTTTCTAACCAAAATATTAACCGTGAACTCGGCAGAATGGGAGTCCAAACAAGAACAAGCCTTACGGTTTCAAGTTTCTTGAAAGATGCTATCATTCCGAAATGGTTTAAAAAAGGTGAAACGCACTTGGAAAGAGCGTTTAGACTTGCAAGACCATATTTGATGAGAGATATCGGCGGCGATTCGTTGGAATCAATCAGCGACGTTGCTTTTGCCGACCAAAGAGGAATTGACGGTATTATCCACGTCAGCCCGTTTACTTGTATGCCTGAAATTGTAACTCAAAATATTTTCCCTAAGATGAGAGAAAATTGCGAAATCCCGATTTTGACGTTGATTATGGACGAACAAACCGGTAAAGCAGGCTATATCACAAGACTTGAAGCGTTTACTGACTTGATGAGAAGAAGAAAACGTAAGAAATTGCAAGAAGAAAAAGATAGCCAAAAAGACAATAAATAATCGCTATTTGCCTGATAAATTCGCTATCACTAATTGCTTCGCAATGATAGTAAATGTTTGAATTTAAACATTTATCGTCATTCTGAGGGATTTATCCGGAAGAATCTATTTTTAGACAATCATTTTTCGTCATATTGAGCGAAGCGAAATATCTATTTTTTGTAATACGGTTTGAAATTATTGATTTTATCAATCAAACCT
>OMSS01000209.1 GCA_900313795.1 uncultured bacterium
AATATCTGTTTCTTTCAAAGTTTTATCAATACTTTCTGCATAATGACCTATCTTACCATTTTTCTTCTCATCAATGTAAGGTGAAAGTAATGACATAATTTCATACGACATAATTTTATCAATACGAGCAAACAAACGAGTAAAAGACCTTAATGTCATATCAAGCACTTCGTTACGCTTATAACCTGTCATAGCGACAACTATGTTTATTTGGTCCTCGAAACTGCACATTTTAAGACTACTATGTCTTGCTTCAAATTCCTTATTTTCATTATAGACTCTTAACAAGTTTGCATTGATTGTTTCATCAGGCACTTCCACACCATTTTGCTCTAAAATTATTTTTCGCATTTTATCAAAATCGTTACCATTAAAAATCTCGCCTTTTATTATCAGCAAACCTTTTTCAATGTCAATATCAATAGCACTTTTTTCAATTCCATTAGAATCAATATATTTATCGTCAATATCTAAAACCATTTTTAAAAGTTCAAAGAAATTGTGAGTGCTTCCTTGATCGCCGGAAAGCAAAGATTTTTTAATCTCTGAACCAAAGTCGACGATTGTTTCTTCAAACCAAGAGGTGCTTAAATTTTTACCTTTGGTTGAAATTGTGTAGGCAGAAGCGTTTTTGAAGAGCCAACCTTTTTCAACTGCTGTGCCTTTTGTTGCTTGAACGATTTGGATTGTTTTTGGGGTAGAAACGTCCAAAATTGAAACGTTTTTAAATTCCTCGTCCTCACAATTTTCAACATAAAACATGCGTTTAAGTTCAATACCGTTTTGAAGTTCTTTAAGGGTGAAATTCTTCTTTCCGTTAGGAACGTGACGCTGTGTAATTGACCACATTGCAAGGTATCTCGACTGTTGTGTCGTTACGGGAACAATGGTTTCATTAATAAAAAATGTCACTAAAGTTGCCAGTGCAGCAAATACAAAAATCGGCTTTGCAATTCTGTTAACGCTTACGCCGCAAGCACGAAGGACTGTTAACTCTGAAGCAAGACACATTCTGTTTACAGTCATAACAGTTGCGAACAAAACGCTGATAGGGATTGACATAACAACGATTGCAGGCAAGTTAAGCAAAATAAGCATAAAAGCGACTTTTACGGGCATACCGTAATTTGAAATTTGCTTAATCAAAGTCGTAAAAGTATCCGAGGCAAAAATAATCGAGGTAAAAACGAGTATCCCGAAGATAAAAATCTCGGAAATTTGCCTTAACACATACTTATCCAAAATTGACAGTTTAAAAAATTTCATGCTTTAATTTTACCTCAAAAATAAAATTTATTCTTTAAACTCATCAATTTTTTTGTTAAGTTCGACCAAAGTTGGCTCGACATCAGCCTTTCCGGACATAATTTCCGCAAGTGCAGTATTTGTGAGCAAAATTATATTCTTTTTATTTCTTGAATTTTTTACTCCTTCTCCGATATTTTGAATTTGTTCTGCACTAATTTTTCTTGCAAGTTCCTCTTTTGTTGAGGATTTTTTGAAGTAACTATCAGCCAACGCCTCATTATTTACGGGCAAAACTGAGGTTAATTTTGCAAATTCCAGTTGATTATTTTTGTTAGTTAAAAAGACTGCAAATTTAAGTGCAGCCTCTTTGTGCTTAGCTTTTGAAGGAATTATCAAATTCATAAGCGAAAAATCGTATTTGCCGGTAGAACCCACTATTTGAGGAGTTAAAGAGGTTGTTTCATAAATCGTCGGAGCATTTTCTTTAACAATATTCAAGAAATTTGCACCTGCTTGCAAAAATACAATCTGACCGGACATGTATTTTTCGAGTGCCTCTCTGTGGCTCTGCGTAAGGCTTTCTTTGGGAATCAAATTATTTTGATAAAGATTTTTCGAATTATCGTCGACAGGCTTACCATGATTACTCTCCGAATGGAGCCTTCTTTATGGCCAAACCAGAAGCTTATCTGAAGCAGAAACATTTTTTTGGAGCTCGAAGTATTGCTTATATGATGAGTGATGTGGATAGTGTGGATATAGATCATGCGCTCGATTATGAGTTGGCAAAAATCATTATGAACAAGAGATTGCATGGAAAAATATAAAGTTTGTTTTGTAGCAGGTTCGAGAGCAGATTACGGCATTGTGCGTCGTTATATAGCTCTTTTAAACTTAGATGAGAATATTGATTTTGCCATTCTTGCTACTGGAGCTCTGTTATCAGAAAAGTATGGACATGCAGAAGATCTTATCATTCAGGATGGATTTAAGATAGATTATGCCTATCAAGTACATCTTAG
>OMSS01000205.1 GCA_900313795.1 uncultured bacterium
TACGCTTCGGCGGCTATCGTTGGTGCAAGTTTATATTATTTCCTTTTTATCAATGGCGTAAATGCTGCAGTTTCGGTAACTTCGACGATTATTATTACTATTTTAATAAGACTTGCCGCATCATTTTACCATTTGAGTTTGCCAAGAATTCCAAAAATTAATATTAAAGATGATCATGTCGAATAGTCTTTATTACTGCAGAATTTTGCGTTTTTTATCGTTCGAAATTTGCACAGTTGTATGTTTTTGATAAAATTAAATCAAAATCACTTTAAAGGAGACAAAATGAAAAGATCAGTAAGATTAGATAAAATTCCTCCGTACCTTTTTGCTGAAATTGACCGCAAAATCAATGAAGCGAAGGCAAACGGCGTGGATATCATTAGCCTTGGTATCGGTGACCCCGATACTCCGACACTAGAAGATGTTGTTGCGGAAATGCACGTTGCAATTGATGACCCGAAAAATCACGATTACCCTCCATACAACGGTACAAAAGAATTTCGAGATGCGGCATGCAAATGGATGAAGGATAGATTTGGTGTTGAACTTGACCCTGACAAAGAAATGCTCGCAAATATCGGTTCAAAAGAAGCAATTGCACACGTTTTCTTTGCTTACGTTGATGAAGGGGATTATACACTCGTTCCTGACCCGGGATATCCTGTATACAAAAATGCTACAATTTTTGCAGGTGGAACACCTTATTCAATGCCTCTTTCGGCAGAAAATAATTTCTTGCCCGATTTTGATAAAATTCCTGAAGAAATTGCAAAGAAATCAAAAATTATGTTCTTGAATTACCCGAACAACCCGACCGGTGCGGTTTGTGACCTCGAGTTCTTCAAAAAAGCAGTAGATTTTTGTAAAAAATACGATATTCTTCTTTGTCACGACCAAGCATATTGTGAAATGACTTACGATGGTTATGTTGCACCGTCAGTTCTTCAAGTTGAAGGTGCGAAAGACATCGCAATTGAATTTTTCTCACACTCAAAATCATACAATATGACAGGTTGGAGAGTTGGTTTTGTTTGCGGCAATGCAGAAGCAATTACTGCACTTGGCACAATCAAAAACAACATTGACTCAGGTGTTTTCAAAGCCGTTCAACAGGCTGCTGTTGCTGCATTTAACACTCCGAAAGAACGTATTCAAAAACTTAACGATATGTATAAGGAACGTAAAGAAGTTATGGAACAAGGTTTGAGAGACCTCGGTTGGGACGTTGTTCCTTCTAAGGCTACATTCTACCTTTGGGTTCCTGTTCCGAAAGGATTTACGTCAGAAGAGTTTGTTACTGTAATGCTTGAGAAAGCACACGTCGTTGTTCCGCCCGGAAACGGATACGGCAAGTACGGCGAAGGTTTCTTCCGTATTGCTTTGACAAAACCTGTCGAAGTCATCAAAGAAGCCTTGAAACGTATGAAAGATGCAGGAATTTCTTACAATATGACAAAATAATTTTTGCTCAATTTCAAAGCGGCGGTGATTATACCGCCGTTTTGTATTTTGTGTTAAGGTGAAATAATGAAAAAGTTTGGAAAAATTATATCTGTAAATCTGCTTCTACTTTGTGTAGTGTTAATTTTTTTAGAATTTTTTTGTTATTTATTTGCTATGATTGACCTCCATAAAATGGTTGGACCTTCAAATAAACAACATCGAACTTTATATAATTATCGCATTAAATTATATAATTATGATGTTTATTTCGATAAACTCATAAGACATTCGTTTAAATGTTTTGGGGACGAAAAGTCCAAGAAAAAACCGATTGTTGTTATGGGGTGTTCTTATGCTTTCGGTCAAGGTTTGAAAGAAAAACAGACTTTTTGTTATAAGTTGTCAAAGAAAGCAAATCGACCTGTCATTAATTGGAGTATAGGAGGAGGGTGTATACAGCATGGGATTATAATTTTTCAAGATACGAACATTCCTGATGGTATAAAAGAGCCTGAATATGTCATTTTTGTCTATAATTCTCTTCTTCATATTCCAAGATTGTATTATCATTTTTACTCATCCTCTATGGTAAATTATGTGTATCCAAGTTTTATTAAAGTTGATAATCATCTAAAACGAAGAAAAGACGAACTTTTTTCAGGTTTTTATCTCAAAAAAATGATTGAAAAAATCAAAATATATAATATTGAAAACAAAAAATATAATGATGAAAATTGGCAATTTGTGTTGATGCATTTTTTGACTTTGCAAGAGGAAATTCATAAAAGATGGCAAAATACTAAGTTAGTCGTTCTTTTCTACGATCAATTTGAGGATAATAATATCAAGGCTTTTGATGAAAAATTAATAGCCGAACTTCAGAAAGAAAAATGGCATCATTGTTGTGCG
>OMSS01000203.1 GCA_900313795.1 uncultured bacterium
GCGTAGGCGGGAATGACGGTTTGTAAAGCAACATTCTCGGGTACGGTATTCCGTGCTCCCGAAAAAAGATTTACTCAAAATAATATCGCAATAACGTTTTTCACCCTTCAGGTTGACGGAAACAACGATTTGTTGATAAGAGTAATTTCCATGGGAAAAGCAGCAGAAACAGTAGAACAAACTCTTTCCAAAGGTGATAGAGTAGTAACGGACGGTAAATTAAAAATCGGTGCTGCTAAAGACGAAAACGGTGATGACAAAAGAGTTATGGAACTCGAACTTTCATCGTTTGAAAAAATTGGTGGTTCTTCATCAAAAGGTGAAGCACCCAAACAGATAGCAAAATTCGCTGAAGAAGACTTCTCAGATGACTTAATTGGCGAAGAAGAAATCCCCTTTTAACGGATAGAAAGTAAAGGAATATAAAATGGCAAGAGAACAACAAGATAAGAAAAAAAGAAAAAATTGCAGTTTTTGTGCAGATAAAATCGAAGTTATCGATTACAAAGATGCTCAAAAACTCAGAAAATACTTAACAGAAGCAGGTAAAATCCTTCCGAGAAGAATTACAGGCAACTGTGCAGAACACCAAAGATTGCTTGCAAGAGCGGTAAAAAGAGCAAGAGAAGCTTCATTGTTACCGTATGTATTTGACTAATTGTTGAATCTTTTAGGTGTAAACCGATTATTCCCGTAACCAAATGGTTGCGGGATTTTTTGATTATAGCGATTTGGAGAATATGGTGAGGAATTGTAAGCAGACGAATTATTGTAAGGTAAAAAATTCGGCGTAGGAAGGTGATGAACAGGAGGTTCAAACCCAGTCATTCTTCCATGTCCTCGAACATGGCGTCTATATTCGTTTTGATTGTAATTTCTGCTTGATAGAATTTTTTGTCTCATTCTCTCGACTTTTGATGGCGGAATATATTGGTACTCACGGCTTGCAAGCACTCTGTTTATCAAAGAAATTCTGTCATGAACAGAACCAGTTTGCACAGTTCCGAACAATTCTCTCTCGAGCATGCGGAGTCTGTTTTCTTGAGAATGAAAAGTATTTTTTCGCCCGAAAAGCAACCTTTCCGCATTAGTTATGTCATTTTTATAAATCCCATTGTCTGCCCCAAAAAGGCTAAAAGCATTGCAAGGCGAAACAATCACCGCAAAAATTATTAACGTCAAAAAATATTTCATGTTTTCCTTCTTTTTGTTTAAAAATAAGCAAAAACATGGAAAACGACATTGCCGAAAAGGTTAATCCAAGTTTTTTAGGACATACAGAGTATCATAAATTTGTTTCAAAAGTTTGTCAGACTCACGGCGAAGGTTCGCAGGAGAATATGTATCCCCGTCATCTGAATATGGCATATATCTTGTGTAAACAAGCCCCTCGGATTTCAAAGAAGCAACCTGCCTTGCTTCCTCAGCGAGATAAACCATTGCACGATAAGAAGCATAAAAACGCTCTGGTCGGTTTGCATATTTATTTTGGATATAATAGGCATGATCAATGTAATTGCTGGCAATAGCATTGAAAAGTTGAATATTTTTTTCGTCCTCAATGTATGTTTTGAATTTTTCAAGCAAAGTAATTACAGGCTGAATATCCTTAACATACTCGGCAGTTCTGCCTTTTTTGACAATAATATCAACGTACTCTTTGTCCTCTTTCGGAATTTTTTGAAGGCGTTTTGGCTCTTTATCACTTGTTTTGAGAGGGGGATAATTAACTTTTTTCGATTTAATTTTATAACTCATTTCAGACTCAAGGTCAGGCAAAGTTCCCTCGTAGCCTGCACCCATCGTCAAAATTGCTATAATAAAAATCGCAAAAATCTTCTTCATAATTAAAATTATACCGAATTTTCAAATAAAGTCATACTTTTAATAAACGGTTTGTCTAAAGTTTTATTTGTATTATCATGTGAAAAGAGAGGTTAATTATGAAAAAATTTTTATGTCTTTTATTTTTAACATCGCTATTTTTGCTGACGGGCTGTGCATTAGAACCAAAAGAAACACAAGAACAAGATATTCTTAAAATGGCAAAAGAACGTGGCTACTTCATCGTCGGCGTAAGCGAAGATTCTAAACCATTCGGCTACATTGACCCCAAAACAGGCAAACCGACAGGGTTTGAAATTGATATTGCAAAAAGACTTGCAAAAGCAGAATTTGGAGACGAAAATAAGGTTCAATTCGTTAAATCAAGCGGATTTCAATCCATAGCAATGGTCTCTGAAGGCAAGGTCGATTTTGTCATTTCCGTAATGACGATAACACCACAAAGGATGATGACTGTTGACTTTTCAGACCCTTACTACACCACAGGACAAACAATCGTCGTTAAAAATAACAGCCCCATAAAAACAGTCAAAGACTTAAATTA
>OMSS01000202.1 GCA_900313795.1 uncultured bacterium
CGTTTTTTTTGCTACCCTTTTGCTAAAAAACACTTCTTTTTATTGAAAAATTTAAGAAATTGTTACATCTCTTCATAAAAATTTTTCAATTCTATATCCGAACTCTTTCATGATAACATTTCCAACAAAATTAGCAATCTTTTCTTCAAAAATTTTTCCGAATTCTGAATTGTAAAATTCTGATGAAAAAATATCTGTATCTTCTTTTGGCAAGTGCATTTTCGTCAAATATATTTCAAATGGCACTTTGTGTGGCTGGACAAGGTCATTGCAGTCAACTACGACATAGGCGAATTTTCGTTTTCTGCACAATTTTTTCAATGTCGAATATGTATTTTTGCAGTCCTCGTCGACATCTTCGTCTTTTAAAATTTGCAAAAACAAAATCGGGTTGTCCTTTTTTAATTCATTTCGAAAATTTTTAATTCTGTTTTCGTAAATTTTTACAAGTTTATTTTTTTCGGTATCTTTAAGATATCCTTCGTGACTGAAGTTGATTTTTTCTCCGCTATCAAAGGATTTGCAAAAATCTGAGTAGTGTAAATCTTTGAAAAAGTCGACAAAATCATTTTCCAAAAATTCTGTTACGAATTTTGCATTATGATAATATGCAAAGTCAAAAGGCATGGTCAATCTGCCGCAACTTTTTTGTTTTATCAATTTTTTGCGTGTCAAAACCGTTCTCGGATAACAATTTGGACCGAGAGAAACGATTGAATAAGGTGTATTTTTCAAGGAATTTTTAACGTGCCTTGTGATTTTTTGAATTAACAAATCAAACATTAAACCACGTTCAAGCCTTGTTTGAGACCTTTTGCTCTATCGTATAGTTCAATTTTCATATCGAGGTCTTTAGCCCTTGAGATGACGTAATTTACCAAATCAAGATAGAAATCAGGAATGTGGTTTCTGTTCATTTTGTACCAAACATCTTCGATATCGAGTGCGAGCCAACGGCTTCCTACTTTTCTTGTTTGTTGAATCCAATTTTCAATTTCGTTGATATTGTCGTTGATATGAGGAATTATGATGTATTTCGAGGTCATAAGTCCGTAGCCTTCGGCATTTGCTTGGGCATATCTTTTCATATTCTCGATAACTTTATCGTAGCAATCTACTCTTTTAATTCTCTTATAAGTTTCAGGACAAGACGAATCGATTGATATAACTATATTCAAAGCACCTTCTCTGATTGCGTTTTCGATTGCTGGAGAGAATTTAATCCCTGATGAGTGGATACGCATATTTGTGATGCCGCTTTGTGTAAAGAGGTTAATCAAGTCGTCCAATTCAGGATAAATAGTCGGTTCGCCACCGCCAAATGCGATTTCGCCGCCGTTTCTCAAAAGTCCTCTATCTATCAAGTCCTTTATTGCGGGGACTACGTTGTAAGGAATCAAATGTTCATATTGCGTTTTATTGTTTTCTGCGTAGCAATAAATACATTTGCTGTTGCATTTAATCCAATAGTTGAATTGAAGTCTGTCGATGTAATCTTCATCGTCCCAGTCATTTTCGTAGAGGAACACGCAGCCTTTGCATTGAGGCGTGATATTACCTTTTTTGTGTTCTTCACGCATTTTGCGTTTCATTGCGAAAACTTTATCCCAGTCGACAAGTTCTCCATTGTAATTTTCTTCAATATCGATGTGACCACCGCCTGAATGGCATGTAAAACAGCATGTCGTTAATCTCGTATGCTCAAAATCTACACCGTGTTCTATATATCCGCAACTTTTATATCTCAAAATCCAATTCCTTAAAATATATTTTATACTTAATAAGTTATCATCGTTGAAATTGCTCGTCAAGTTTTTGAAAAATTTCGTTAAAACTTGTAAGTTAAAAATCTATATTATTTCTTGAATATTATCATTGTTGGAAATATAATTATTTTATTGACGGTATTTTTAATTATTGGAAATAAATTCATGAAATATATTAGTTGTAAACATTTAGAACACGGTATTGCGTTTTTCTCGAGAAACATTGAATGTTGCTGTATTTCAAGCCATGAAGGCGGCGGACAAATTGAGTGTGTTCCCGATTATTTTGGCGAACCGATTGATTGGGACAAATTCTTTGCAGAAAGAAGAAAACTCCGTGATTTGCACAAGAGCGGTGAAATTTACAAAAAATGTAAAGGTTGTTATTACCTTGAAGAAAAAGATTGGGATAACGAAGATTATTTCAGTGAAATGCTTATCGGTCACTGGTCACATTGTAACTGCAACTGCATTTATTGCTACACAGATGAGGACAAATATTATTACAACACCCGTGAATTCTATAAAGTTTATCCTGTAATCAAAGACATGCTCGATAAAAACTTAATCAGAAACGGTGGAGAAATTACCTTTGGCGGTGGCGAGCCGACTATTCTTGAGGAATTTGAAGACTTGCTTG
>OMSS01000201.1 GCA_900313795.1 uncultured bacterium
GACATACATCCATTGATAATTCTTGGTGTCCGCAATCATCACAATATGCTAACGAGAGGTTTACCCCTTCGTAGAAACCTTTGTCCATTGCTCTGTGGATAAGTGTTTCAATCGCTTCTGTATTGTATGAAATAGGATATTTTACATATTGTATTTTTCCACCGTTAAACAAATCCCAAAATCTTTTTTCAAGGTCTTGTTTTTGGATAGGTGTAACGTGTTCTGTAACGTGGCAGTGGAATGAGTTTGAAACATATCCTCTGTCAGAAACTTTTTCTTGAATACCATATTTGTTTCTGAATTGTTCAACTTGCAAACCGCAAAGTCTTTCAGCAGGAGTACCGTAAATTGCGTACAAATTACCGTCTTGTTCTTTATACTCAGTAATTTTTTTGTTGATGTATTCCATTACCTCGAGGGCAAATTGACCATCTTCAACAAGTGATTTTCCGTTATAAAGTTCTTGAAGTTCGTTCAATGCAGTAATACCGAACGATGCAGTTGCAGATTTCAAAATCGGCTTGATTTTATCGTGCGGTTTCAAGTGTCCACCATAAAATCCGCCTTCGCAATATGCAAGAGGGTTTACAGACGCTCTCATTTCGCCAAGATATTCATAAGTTCTTATGTGGATTTTTCTGATTAATTCCATATAGTAATCAAGAACTTCATAGAAATCTTTGCTTTCTTTTCTTGCTTTTGCCAAAATCATCGGCAAGTGCAAACTTACTGCACCGATATTGAATCTTCCCACAAATACAGGTTCATCGTTTTCATCAGCAGGTTTCATTCCGCCTCTTTCAAACCAAGGTGACAAGAATGCTCTACAACCCATCGGTGAAATAACTTTCTTGTATTTTTTGTAAATCGAAGCAACATAACCTTCGCCAGTCAAAGACAACCAATCAGGGTACATTGCACGTTTTGAACATTCAACACCTGCTTTATAAGCATCATAAAGCGGTTTGCCTTCGCCGTGAAGTTCTTCATCATACAAGAAAACAACTTTCGGGAAAAGAACAGGTTTCTTGTTATTCTTTTTGCCTTGACCTTTTTCACGAATTCTGAGCATTGTCTTTGATGCCATTTTTTCAAATTCACCCAATCCCAAGCCAATTGTCATTGTGATGAACGGATAATCACCTCTCGATGATGCAACAGTGTTGAACTTGTATTCCCAACCTTGGAAACCTTGTTCGAAGTCGTTTTGAACATCTTTAACCGCTTCTTCTCTTGCCTTTTCAAGTGACAAGCCCATGCAAGTATAACGTTCTAACTGTCTGTCAAAAGTTCTTTGTGCATAAGGAGCAAGAAGTTTGTCAACTTCAGGAACTGTAAATCCGCCGTATTGTTGGCTTGCTGCAGCCATAACAATATCGCCGATTACATCGAATGCAACATCCAATGATTTCGGTTCGTTATACCAAAGGTTACCCATTTCAAAGCCACCTTTTAAAACTTCGCCAACGTTGAACAAGCAGCAATTCATCGTGTCACGTCTTGCTGACATATCGTGAATGTAAATATAACCGTCACGAATTGCTTGAAGTTCATCAACGTTCAAGAAGAATTGTTTGTAAAGTTCTTTATTTAATTGGTTGAAAATCAAAGAACGTTTAGTCGAAACCAAAGCAGAATCAGCGTTTGAGTTTTCCTTGTCGCCAATATACATAATCTTTTGGCTTTCTCTATAAACTTTATCCAACATGTGAACAAATTCTGTCTTATAGTTTCTATAATTTCTGTAACTTTGTGCAACTTTCGGACTTACTGCATCAAGAGCAGTTTCAACGATAAAGTGGATTTCTTTAATATCGATATCGTTTTTGTTCAAGAGCAAAATTTGCTCTTTTACAATATTGCAAATTTGTCTCAACTGATTTTCGTTAAATTTAATCAACATTCTTTCAGCAGATTTTGAAATTGCGTTGATAATTTTTTGAATATTAAATTTTTCGTGAGTACCATCTTTTTTAACGATACAGATTTTATTTTCGTTTAAAATTTGCATATCCAAAAGAAGTTGCGGCGTAAAGTCAGATGGATTAGCCATCTTCTTGACAGCATTAGCCAAAACTTCATTTTGTTGTTTATTTTCATTCAAATCACTATTATTCTTTGCAGAACTTTGCATTCAATTCTCCTTATATTCAAAACGGAATATTTCCCAATTACATAAAATCAATCCGAGAGCATGCCTAAAACACTTACATCTTATCGGTATTTACTAAATTATAGTACAAGTTACACTTAACTTTAAAGCGTGGATTTAGTCAGTCTTTTGTTGAATAAATCTATAAGGTGGACTCTGTATGAGTTTCAGAGATTTTGCAAATTATTAAGTTTTTGCAATATAAAACCAGTTCAGCACCGGGATATGGATACCTAGTAAATGGAACAGAACAAAATTCTGGATATTGGACTAATA
>OMSS01000199.1 GCA_900313795.1 uncultured bacterium
AAGATGCTTGCAATGAGTGATTCAAACGGAAACGGCAAAATTGACGGTTCAGAAGTATTCGGTGACCAAACTGTCAGCCCGTTCACAGGTGAAAAAATCAATGCAACAAACGGTTTTGAAGCATTGAAGACAATCGCTCAACAAGCAGAAGAAAAAACTGGTATTAAATGCTACTCAGGTGGCTTAGTTGACCTCCAAGCATTGAAATCAGCATTGGCTACGGTTGGTGTAAACCTCGGCTTCATCAGCGATGATAACGTAACTGAACTCGAAGATTTGGCTCACGTTGTTGCATTGAACGTTGACAACTACAACCAAGTTGATGAAGAAGGCGATGTTCAACACAGACAACAAGGTTCATATGTTGCTAACGATGGTCAAACATACGGAGCAAACGACGTATGGTTCAAAGACAGAACTCAAATGGACAACATGATTGATCGTCTTAAAAAGAGCAAATAGAACCAACCTTTAATCAACTAATCGCAACTAATTTTAAAGCCCTTACTGAAAAGTAGGGGCTTTTTTAACGATTATTTTTATGATATAAAAAAAGTCACACTCAAACGGAAAATATTATGGGCTTTTTTATACAAACATTATTAATTAGCATCGGGCTTTCAATGGACGCTTTTGCAGTATCTATCTGCAAAGGTCTCGGAATGAGCAAATTAAACAAAAAACAAATGCTCATCATTGCATTATATTTTGGCGGATTTCAAGCATTTATGCCCTATATTGGTTGGGCTGTCGGAGCAAGATTTTCGTCTTATGTTTCTCAATACGCCCATTGGATTGCGTTTATTTTACTTGCCATAATCGGCGGAAAAATGATACACGAAGCACTGACCGAAAGCGAGGACTGCGAGGACGATGGCATAAAAGACAAGAAACTTTCGCACAAAGAACTTCTTCTGCTTGCCATAGCGACGAGCATAGATGCACTTGCTGTCGGAATTTCATTCGCATTCTTAAACGTGCCTATTATCCCCTCAATCATAATTATCGGGTTAACAACCTTCGCAATATCTCTTATGGGAGTAATCATTGGAAACATTTTCGGTTCAAAATACAAGAACAAAGCCGAGTTCGTTGGTGGATTAATCCTCGTGATTATCGGATTGAAAATAGTTTTAGAACAATATTTGATAGTTATTTAATAATAAAAACCCCGACGTTAAAATCGGGGTTATTTTTTATTCGAAATTGTTTGTAATTCCGTATAAATACTCAATAATTTGTTCAAAATACGGAATTGAGACCGAACCGTTTACAATAATATCCCACTTGTGCTTGTGAGGAAGAATGTATTTTTCGGAAGCCTCTCTGATGTATTTCAACTGTTTCAAGGCATTTTCACGATTTTGGTTACGAGAAGCTGCACGAACCAAAAATCTTTCTTCTTGTTCTTTTCTATCGATATCGATATAAATTTTGATATCGAAAAGGTCATAAACGTTATCATACATTGCTGCCAAGCCTTCAACTGCAATAATTTTTTGAGATTTAGCAGGCAAAGATTTTGGGATATTGACCCCCGTCCCGTTAATCAAATACTGGGGAGTCATAACATCGTGACCTTCTGCAAGCATTTTCAAGTCTTCTTTGAGTTGGTCTGTCATAAAGTTACTCGGAGCATCAAGGTCATAACCTGATTCCAAGAACTTGTCAAACCCGCCATATTGCTTGATTAAATCCGAAATATCGTTGAAATAGTTATCCGTACTGATGATTTGAACAGGGAGTCCATATTTGTCGACAGATTGCTTAATGTGTTCGCAAATCGTCGTTTTACCGCTTGCAGACTCGCCGCAAATACCTATCATAATTCTTTTTTCAGGATTTTCGATAATTCTTTTTGTAAATCTTGGAACAAAATCTTCTTTTACACTTTTAAAAAACGGAGTTTCTGCATCTTTATCAATATGCAAAATATACTCAAATTCTTTTTGAAGAAGATATGCCAAAATACCTCTACCCTCTTTCGACGAAAAGTCGGGCTTTTTGATTTTTTTATCTTGAATATTTTTTAATCGCTGCATCATATTTTCATCTTCCGTTTTTAATTATGCAATTTCTTCTTGTTGTTTAAACTGCATTTCGTATAAATGTTTGTACTCGCCGTTTTCGATAGTCATAAGTTCCTCGTGTGAACCTGATTCGATTAATTCACCATCTTTAATTACTATTATTCTATCCGCATTTTTGATTGTTGACAACCTATGAGCGATAACAAATACTGTTTTGTTGCTCATCAAATTGTCGAGAGCCTTTTGAACAATGGCTTCTGACTCATTGTCTAATGCTGATGTCGCTTCGTCAAGAATAATAATCGGAGCATTTTTAATCATCGCACGGGCAATCGCAACACGTTGTCTTTGCCCCCCGGAAAGTGTCGTACCTCTTTCTCCAAGTACCGTGTCTAAGCCATCCGGAAGTTCATTGATGAGTTCG
>OMSS01000096.1 GCA_900313795.1 uncultured bacterium
TTGCAAACGATGATTTGTACCAACAAGCAATGAACGAATACAACAAAGAATACAGCGATTACGAAAAAACAATGGCTCAAATCAACGCTAAGACAGAAGTTATCCAACAACAAGATAAGTCATTGGAATTGAGATTGAACCAATTGGATACTGAACAAAACGCAATTTCAACAGAAATGGATGCAGTTCAAAAAGTTATCGATAAGAACGTTGAATCAACATTCAAAACGTTCGCTTAATAAAGTTTTATATATTCACACTTACATTTCTTACCAATTATCTGCCGACGTAAAAGTCGGTTTTTTTTTGCGACTGCCGAGCAGAGTGCTGAATGGTTTGAAGGCGTGAAACAAAATCAAGTCCACGTTTGCAACTTTAATCCTTCAGAATGACGTTCATTTGAAAACTTAAAAAAGTCGCAAACAAGGCGGGACGGAGTCCCTAAGAATGACTTAATAGGGTTCTCCAAGATTCTTTGTTTCGCTCAGAATGACAACAATGTTGTTGGGTTAAAGCCCAAGTTCCAATACTAAACATATTAAAAAAAATCTTTTATATCTATTTCAAAGAATTTTGCGAGATTGTACAGAGTTTCAGTGCTTGCGAGGTTTTTGCCACGTTCGATACAAGAAATATGTTCTCTTGACATATTCACATATTCAGCAAGTTTTTCTTGAGATAATCCTTTTTCAATCCTCAAGGCTTTTACTTTTTTTCCTATGTCGTTTCTTAACTTGCGAAGACCCATATAAACATTTTTTCATGTAATATAAATATTACTGTAATATTGACATTACGGAAATTCTGTAAATAACCCGACTTTGAAAACTACGGTAACGAAAAAGATTTCTTTAAATGATGAAAAAGCAATACAATCAAACATTTCTCCTGAAAAATATTTGAGTTATTCAATGCATTTAGAAGAATTTACAAATAAAAGAATAAACAAAAAGTATTCTAAGGCGATAATTACTGTTAAAAATATTTCAAGTGAACCATTGAAATTGGTTTGGTCGCAGGCGAATAATGATGTCAATGCGCAAACAGTATTTGACAATACTCGATATACGGCAACTATTGGTTCTCAATGCGTTGCGTTTATTGGTGGTGCAACAATTATTGGAACACCTTTTGCGATTTATGGAGCAACAGAGATGGTTAGAAATAAGAATGCTAAATTGCTGAACGAACTCAACTCATACGTTAAATCTGGTAATGTAAATTGGAATGCTATTTTGCAACCTAATGAAAAAATGACGGTTCATTTTATTAAATCTAAGACTCAATTAGAGCCGATTACGCTTAAAACACGTTTTACGGGAAATAACGACAAGTTTTATGTAGAATCAAATATAAAGATATAGAGAAATGAAAAAGATTATATCTTTAATATTGTTTTGTATATTTTTTCTCAATAATATTCCTGTTTTTGCGAATAGTTGCAGCAAAGTTAAGGCAATAACTTTTGCAAATGCGGTTAAAAAGGGAGATATAAATTCTGTCAGCAAATATTTAGAGTCAGGATTTAACCCAAATCAAACATATATGGGAGAATCAATGCTGCTTATTGCATTAGCAAACAAGCAGCATATTATGCTTGATTATCTTTTGAACAATGGTACAGACCCGAATATAAAATCTATAACTCCACCGCTTTTATATTCTTCTTTTGTAAAACAAGATATGTATTCTTTTAAGAGGTTATTGGAATCGGGAGCAGATTTAAACAGGATTTATTTAAAATATCCCGTACAATCATACGCTATGAGTAAAGCGATTGCGACAAAAAATAACGATATACTTAATATGTATATAGACAATGGAGCAAATCCCAACACTCCATATACAGTTCCGTTATTAACTTATGCTGTTGTCAAAAATAATGCATACGCTGTTGAAAAATTGATTGTTGCAAAAGCAGATCAAACAAAAACTTTTATGGGAATAACCCCTGAAAAATTAGCAATAAATAAAGGGCAAAGTGATATTATCAGAGTATTTGCAAAATATGATAAAGATGGAAATAAAAAGAATATTTCAACGACAAATTTGGATAAAGCAATAAATCTCTTGCAAGAAACAAGCCTTGGTCCGATTTTTTATGAATGTATAAACGGAAAAAATAAAACTTCAAAACCAATTAATATTTCATACAATGATTTGTCAAAATTCAATAAAGGTAACTGTTTTGCAATAACACAACTTAGTAAAGGTAAAATTTTTATTTTTATAAACGAAGATTTGCAGTATTCTTCCCCTGAGGCGTTAGCAACGTTAATTGCATCAATGACTGTCCACCAAGACGGACAGGATTCTATTAATGAAGAAATATATTGTGCAACTTTGATGGCAACACTGTGGGCAATTTTTACTGAAAATAATGAAAAATTAAAAATAGAAAATTCAGAATTGGTAAGAACGTTAAATTATTATGAACAGGTATTTAGAGAAAATGATTATGAAATAAGCACTTTTAAACCCCTGATTGAGTTCAATCCCGAATATAAAAATTTAAGGAAAAGTTCTCGTGGTTTTTCAAACGAAGAAATCGGCTTAATTAATGTTGATTCTTTCGCCTCAACCGTAAAAAATAATGTTCAAAGTTATTGCATAAAACATAACGTTCCTGATAAATTGGAAAAGACTTGTGAAGTCCTTGCAATATTGGGACTGATAGCGTTAACTTCGGCGGTTATATATTCTTCTGCTCAGGTTCAGTATGCACAACAGGTACCTTATAACTATTACAATTATAACTACAACTATAATTATTACAATTTTACTTATATCTATTATTAGAAGCGATAAAATTGTATAAGCATGGCTTTAACCCAACAATATTACACCATTGCGAGCGATAGCGTGGTAGAAGTAGGGTCGACTTTAGTCGACCGACGCAATAAAGCAATGAAGTTTTTCCTTATTCAAGCAACATTTAGTGGCACAATTTGAGAATAATTACCCCTGCCAAAATCAAGAATACTCCCACAAATCGTGCGACATTAACAGCATCGTGAAACAATGTTATTCCGACGAAAAATGTTCCGAGCATTCCAATTCCCGTCCATACCGCATACGCTGTTCCTATCGGGATTTGCTTTTGGGCAAGATACAAAAAATATCCGCTCAGTCCCATTGCCACGATTGCAAAAATCAACCAAAGAACTTTTGCACCCGTAACAGATGCCATTTTCATACCGAATGGCCAGCCCATTTCAAAAAGGGCGGCAATTACGAGGTACACCCAACTCATCGCTATTCCTTTTCAAGCCAAATTGTTTTGTCTTTTCCGTCTTTGAAAATGATGCCGATTTCATCGAACGTATTTCTGATTTTGTCTGCCAAGTCCCAATTCTTTGCGGCTCTTGCGTTTGCACGGATTTCGATAACTTTGTCAATCAATGCGTAGCCGCTGAGTGATTTGTCTTGGACAAAATCGAGTTTGTCTTTAATCGTTTCAAGTCTGTTATTGAGTTCGTCTTCGCTCATTTGAGATTTTTTGCAAGTGAAGCCCAAAACGCCCATTAACATTTTGAGAGTTCCGACATATTTACCTGCGAGAACTTTGTCGCCGTTTGCTTTTGCGGAATTTGCTTTCGTTGCAAGGTCGAATAAAACCGAAAGTGCAACCGAGGTATTAAGGTCATTATCCATTGCGGCTTTGAACTTTTCGACTTCTTCTGCATTTTTATCTTCAACAATATTTTCTTTTCCTGCAAAAGTTGAAACTTCATCAAGTGCGGTTTGTAAACGTTTAAAGCCTGTTTTTGCACTCAAAAGTGCTTCATCGTTGAATTCTACAGGCATTCTGTAATGGTTTGTCAAAATGAAAAATCTGATTGTATCAGCGTCATAATGTTCCAAAAGTGCGTTGATAGTGACGAAATTTTTGAGCGATTTTGACATTTTTTCTTTGTTAATTGTGACAAAACCGTTGTGAAGCCAGTATTTTACGAAGTCTTTACCGCTTGCTGCTTCAGATTGAGCAATTTCGTTTTCGTGGTGAGGGAAAATTAAATCCGCACCGCCAGCGTGAATGTCGATTTGTTCACCCAAATATTTTTTCGACATTGCAGAACATTCAATGTGCCACCCTGGGCGACCTACGCCCCACGGTGATTTGTAGCCATTTTCTTCATCTTTTTTCCAAAGTGCAAAGTCTAAAGCATCTTCTTTTTTGCTCGAAGTTTCCACTCTTGCACCTGCTTCAAGGTCGTCAATCGGTTGTTTGCTGAGTTTGCCGTAACCGTCAAATTTTTTAACTCTGAAATAAACATCGCCGTCTGCTTCGTATGCGTAACCCTTTGAAATCAAGAGTTTTACTAGAGCAATCATTTCTCCGATAGTTTTTGTTGCACGAGGTTCAAAATCGGGTTGCAAATTGTTAAGTGCTTTCATAGCGTCTGCAAAAATTTGATAATATTTGCTCGAAATTGCCTCAGCAGTAGTGTTTTCGTTGTGAGCCTTTGCCAAAATTTTATCATCAACATCGGTGACGTTTCTGCAATATTTTACGTCGTACCCCAAGAATTTCAGGTATCTGTAAAGGATATCCCAAGTGATGTAACATCTTGCGTGACCGAGGTGCGGATAGTCGTAAACAGTAGGACCGCAAACGTACATCGTTACTGTGTTACCTTTTAACGGTTTAAATTTTTCGAGTGTATTTGATAAAGTATTTTGTAATTTTAGCATTTTGACCTCACAATTTGCGACAATTATAACACAAAACAAAACTTTGTTCGTGCCTGATTAAAATTTTTGAGGGGCTAATTTATTTGTTATATTTTCCGATTGCGAGATAAAAAAGTTGCAAAATTATGCCAAAACAGCCACGCATAGAGATTTTCGTCGGAATTTTTCCTGTTTTGGGGTAACATCTTTCTGTCGGAATTTCGATGACTTTATATTTATTTCTTGAGGCGAAAACAGACATATACCAAAGAAATTCGTACGATACGAAACAATCTCGCAAGATGTCTGCGTTGATGATGAGATTTTTTGAATATGCTCTAAACGCCGATGCGACTTCGGTGTATGGATATTTTGCAAGGAGACTTACCCAAGGAATGAGTATTAATTTCATCGCCAAAAATCTTATGAGCGGTGTGTTTTCGTGCTTTGCACCTTTCATAAATCTTGATCCTTGAACAAAATCGTATCCTTCGTCCAATTTCTTTGCAAATTCAAAAATCGACTGCATACTGTCTTTGTTGTTGCCGTCAACGGTGATTATGCCGTCGTAATTTTCATTTAAAACTTCGTTTATGCCTGCACGGAAGGCACTGCCCTGTTTGCCTTCGAAAACGACTATTTTTGCTCGAACGGAACATTCTTGAAGAAAATCTTTTTCAAGTGATTTGTCGGTCGAATTTGAGTCCAAAATAAAGATGTCGACTGTGTTTTCGAGCGATAGAGATTTAATTTTTCTCAACTGCGATTGAATTCTTTCTCCTTCGTTAAGAGTTGGAATTAAGAGGGCATATTTATTTTTCTTTTCGAAAAAATATTCGCTATTGTATTTGGGGAGTTGCCGTTCCATAGTAAAATTTCCTTATTTTTATTGTATTCGTGTTTGTTTGTTTTGTAAAGTTTGAGATAATTTTGCCAAAAATGTGATAGAATAATAAAGACAGTGAGGTAACAATGGGTAAAACGGCGTTAATTACAGGTGTTACGGGGCAAGACGGAAGTTATCTTGCGGAACTTTTGCTTGAAAAAGGTTATATGGTTCACGGTTTGAAGAGAAAGTCCTCAAGTTTCAACACTGAGCGGATTAACCACCTCTATCAAGATACTCACAACAAAAAATCTAAGTTTAAACTTCACTATGGGGATTTGACGGATAGTACGTCCTTAATCCGCTTGATTAGGGAGATTAAGCCCGATGAGATTTACAATTTGGCGGCACAAAGTCATGTTCGAGTTTCGTTTGATTCTCCTGAGCTTTGGGCAATTTGAGGATTTTAGAGGCGATAAGACTTTTGGGGTTGTGCAAAAAGGTCAAATTTTATCAAGCATCAACGTCTGAACTTTATGGCGATACGAAAGAAGTTATGCAGAATGAGCAAACGCCGTTCAAGCCACGTTCGCCTTATGCGTGTGCAAAACTTTTTGCCTATTGGACGACGGTCAATTACCGTGAGGCTTATGGTATGTTTGCGGTAAACGGAATTTTGTTTAATCACGAAAGTCCCCGTCGTGGTGCGACTTTTGTTACGAAGAAAATCACCCGTGCCGCCTCGAGAATTAAATATGGTCTTGATGAAAAATTGTATATCGGAAACCTTGATAGCAAGCGAGATTGGGGTCATTCTAAGGATTACGTAGAGGCGATGTGGTTGATGTTGCAAAACGATGTGCCGAAGGATTACGTCATTGCAACGGGCAAAAGTATGTCTATTCGTGAATTTTGCACGATTGCGTTCAAAAAAGCCGGAATTGACCTTGAATTTGTCGGTTCAGGTTTGGACGAAAAGGGCGTAGATAAAGAGACTGGTAAGGTTTTGGTTGAGATTGACCCTGCGTATTTTAGACCCACGGAGGTTTCTTATCTTTGCGGCGATTCTTCGCTTGCGAGAAAGGATCTCGGCTGGCAGCCTAAATATGACGTTAATTCGCTGATTGATGAGATGGTTGAGTATGACTTGCACCAAGCGAAAAAAGAAAAATTTTTGACTGACGGCGGATATAAGTTCGTCACCGAACGAGAGGAATAATGTTAAAAAAAGACAGCAAAATTTACATTGCGGGACATCGTGGAATGGTCGGTTCTGCCATTTTGAGAAAGTTTTTGAGCGAAGGATTTAATAATATTATTTATAGAACTTCAAAAGAACTCGATTTGACAAGACA
>OMSS01000133.1 GCA_900313795.1 uncultured bacterium
TTTTTATTTTTTTGCCAACTGTCATATAATTATTGTAAAATAAATGAGTATTAAAAATCAACAGAGGGTCAAATTTTGGAACTTTTCAGACAACGTATTGAGGATTTAAAAGCAGAGATTACAAAACATAACAAGGCTTACTATGAACAAGACAATCCGACTATTTCAGATTTTGAGTATGACGAATTATTCAGAGAGTTAAAAAAACTCGAAGAACTTTATCCTGAGTACGCTACCCCCGATAGCCCGACCCAAAAAGTTGGTTCAAATGTTTCTGATAAATTCAAGGAAATTACGCACAAATATAGGCTTTACAGCCTAGATAACTCAAATAATTTGGGCGATTTGAAATATTGGTATGACAGAATTAAAAAAGAATATCCGAACGAACCCTTGAAAGTTGTGTCGGAGTTGAAGATTGACGGTCTTGCTTGTGCGTTATCCTATGTTAACGGAAATCTCGTGACAGGTGCAACTCGTGGTGATGGCGTTGTTGGAGAGGTTATTACCGAAAATATTAAGCAAATAAAAAATATTCCCCAAAAACTCAAGATACCTATTAATATTGAAGTTCGGGGTGAAGTTTACATGCCAGTTTCCTCGTTCGAAAAATTGAATGAATTTCAAAGAGAAAATGGTGGAAAAGAATTTGCTAACCCGAGAAATGCTGCCGCCGGTTCATTGAGACAGGATAATCCCGAAATTACTGGCAAGCGAGATTTGAAATTCTTTGCCTATGCGGCAGTTTTTCCAGACGGAAATTCTCCAAAAACTCACTATGAAATTTTGCAATTATTGAGTGAGGAAGGGTTTACTGTCAATGAAAATGCAAAACTTCACTCTGAAATAAAAACAGTCGAAGAGTATTGTCAATATTGGGAATTTGAGCGTCAAAAATTGGATTATGCTACGGACGGAATTGTTGTCAAAATTAACGATGTCGACAAGCAAATCGAATTAGGTTATACAGCAAGAGCCCCAAAATGGGCGACAGCATTTAAGTTTCCTCCTGAAGAAATCGAAACTGAACTGCTTGATGTTGAACTAAGTTTGGGAAAAACAGGTGCATTGACTCCAGTTGCTATTTTGACGCCCGTTCAACTTGCGGGAACTACAGTGAAACGTGCAAGTTTGCATAATTTTGAGGAAATTGAACGTCTTGGCGTTAATATCGGCGACAAAGTTATTATTAAAAAAGCCGCTGAAATTATCCCGAAAGTCATTCGAAAAGCAAATCCTGACGACAATCACGGCTATTATCTTCCGCCAAAATTCTGCCCATGCTGCGGTACGGAACTTGTTAAGCCTGAGGGTGAAGTCCTCTTGTATTGCCCGAATAACGACGGTTGCCCTGCTCAGATAAAGGGTAAAATCGAATTCTGGTGTTCAAAAGACGGTATGGATGTTGACGGACTTGGAGAATCTATCGTTGATGATGCTGTTGAAAAAGGCATTATCTCTGACGTAGCGGACATTTATAATTTGACTGAACAGGATTTGATGAAGTTAGATTTGATAAAGGAAAAATCTGCACAAAACCTTCTTACATCAATAAAAGAGACTAAAAATCGTCCGCTGAAACGCTTCTTGACCTCTCTTTCGATAAAATTGGTCGGAAAAGAAACAGCCGAGTTGATTGCGAATGAATTTTTGACCCTTGAAAAAGTTCAAAACGCAACAAAGGAAGAACTTACGGCGATTGACGGTGTTGGAGAAAAAGTTGCTGACAGTGTTTTTGAATTTTTCCACAATGAAAAAAATCTTAAACTTTTGGAAAAATTGAAATCGTTCGGCGTAATTCCTCAAAGTGCCGAAAGTGACAAGGTTTCAGACAAATTCAAAGGTATGACATTTGTCATAACAGGAACTCTTTCAAAACCGAGAAGTGATTTTGAAAATACAATAAAGTCAATGGGTGGAAAAGTTTCGTCCTCTGTTAGCAAAAAAACATCTTACGTTGTTTGCGGCGAAAATCCGGGGTCAAAATTTGACAAAGCCACCGCTTTGGGTGTTATAATATTAAACGAACACGAATTTATGGAATTGGTTGATAAAGATGCATAAAAGAGGAAGAATAATTGAAATAAGAGGATTTCGAGGATTGTTTATGGCAATTTTCATCGTATGTTGCCTTGTGACGGGCTTTACCGTTTTTCCTGGGTTTGTTGCGATGAAATGTTGGAACTTGCTCGTTCCTTATATTACTGACATGCCTCAAATGCACTTGCTTCACGGGATAATGCTTTGGGCAATCGTTTTCTTGATTTGGTTTGCTTTTAACGGTCATCTTCCGAGTTTGCACTTCGGTTGCAATCCTGCTATGGACGATGATGAAATTAGAGATTTTATCGATGCAATCAAGAAAGAAAAAGAACAACAACAGCATATAGAAATGTCGAATGACGAAAATTCAAACGATAAAGGAGATGTGGAATGAAAAAAACAGCGTTATTATTGATTTTGGCACTTATTTTTTCACAAAATGCAATCTATTCTGCGGCGATTGAAAAGGTTACAGAATCTCGTGGATACATTTCTGCAAGTGCTGAAAAAGACAAAGACGTTTATCCGAATGTTGCCGAAATTACTTTCACAAAAGAAAATACAGCAAAATCAATCGACGTTGCATCACAAGAAAACAAAGCCGCAATGTCAGCAATTCAAAATGCACTTTCCTCATACCAAAATGAAAACACGGAAATCCGCACAGGTTCATACTCTGCAACCCCTAATTATGTTTATAAAAGCAACAAAAAACAGTTGACAGGCTACACGGTAATCAACTCAATCACGGTTAAGACAAAATCGACTGATAAATTGGGCAAAATGGTTGACGCTGCTATCAAAGCGGGTGCTGATAGAGTTGGTTCGCTCAGTTTTTCATACCAAAATGACGGAACGGTTTGCAAAGACTTGATTTTTCAAGCAACTAAAGAAGCTCAAGAAATCGCAAATCTTACCGCAAAAACCACAAACCAAGTGATTAAAGGGGTTAAATACATTAGCACAAGTTGCTACATTCAACAATCAAATTCTGCAAGTTACAGAAACTTTGCAGCAAAGGCAATGTCTTTCGGTGCTTCAGCAGATACTGAATCAGCAATGCCTGAAACGTCCATTACCCCAGGAAAAATCAAGGTTCGTGCAAACGTTAACGCTGAATTTTATGTAAAATAATTAAAAATTTAACCAACTTAAAGCGATGCGATTTTTCGTGTCGCTTTTTTGTTGCAAAAAATTTTAACCGAAATGTGCCGAAATAATTATTTTATGCGAAAATATAATTATAATTCAAAACTATCGAAAGGATTAAAAATGAAAAGCGATAATGTAAAAGAAGGTATTAACAAAGCACCTCACAGAGCCTTGTTGTATGCTACTGGCGTAAGCAAAGAAGGTATGAAAAGACCGTTTATCGGGATTGCAAGTTCATTTTCAGAACTCGTTCCAGGTCATGTCAGTATGAGGGATTTGGAAAGATATATCGAAAAAGGTATCCACTCAGGTGGCGGTCAATCGTTCATTTTCGGCGTTCCTGCCGTTTGTGACGGTATTGCAATGGGTCATTCGGGCATGAAGTATTCTCTTCCTTCAAGAGATTTGATTGCAGATTGCGTTGAAACAGTTGCTTCGGCACACCAATTAGACGGTTTGGTCTTGCTCACAAATTGCGACAAAATCAC
>OMSS01000095.1 GCA_900313795.1 uncultured bacterium
AATCATCTCAATCGGTGGCGGTTCACCGACCGATGCAGGCAAGTCAGTTGCAATCTTGCTCGAAAATGAAGGCAAAACTGCAAGCGATGTATACGAATTCAAATTCACTCCAGAAAAGGCTGCTCCTATCGTATCAATCAACTTAACCCACGGAACAGGTACAGAAACAAACAGATTTGCAGTTGTTACAATTCCAGAAAAGAACTACAAACCTGCAATCGCTTACGACTGCATCTACCCGACTTATGCAATCGATGACCCTGCTTTGATGGTTAAACTTTCACCGAAACAAACAAGATACGTTTCAATCGATGCTATCAATCACGTTGTCGAAGCAGCAACATCAAAAGTTGCAAGCCCATACACAGTAACACTTGCAGCAGAAGTTGTTAATTTGGTAACAAAATATTTGCCAGATGCAATCGTTAACCCCGAAGATTTGACAGCAAGATATTATTTGGCATACGCAGCAATGATGGCTGGCGTTTGCTTCGATAACGGATTGCTCCACTATACACACGCTCTTGAACACCCGCTCAGTGCTGTTAAACCTGATCTCTCACACGGTTTAGGCTTGGCAATGTTGCTCCCTGCTGTTATCAAGGCTATGTATAACGACAAAAAAGATGTTTTGAACTACATCTTAGCTCCGATGATTACTGATTTTGACAACCCGACACCGATTAAAGTCGCTCAAGATGTTCAAAAATGGCTCGCTTCAGTCGATGTAAAAGAAAAATTAGAAGACATCGGATTTACTGCTGATGACGTTGACAAATTGGTTGACTTAACATTCGAAACACCGTCTTTGGCTGGTTTGTTGAGCATCGCTCCTTCGGGCAACTCAAAAGAAATTGTTAAACAAATCTATACAGATTCTTTAAAACAACTCTAATTTTAAATTAGAAAATACAAAACGCAGGATTGAAATCTATCCTGCGTTTTTGTTTGTGTTTATGGTAACTACATCTATTGCCGACTATTCAAAATTGAAACATATCCTGCTTTTTTATTTGTGTGAAAATATTTAAAATTGGTAAACTTGTTCTACTGAAACATGTTCTGCTGAAAATTGTTCTTTTGAAACATATTCCTGAGAAACTAATTCAAGCATAAAAAAACGACCCGCTAAGGTCGTTTTTCCAATAGAAATCAGTATTTGTTTATGCCTTTTCAGCTTTTTCTGCTTCTTGTTTTTCGTAAGCCGCTCTGACATCTTCAACAGTTACATTGCCTGTTATACCTCTTGCTTTTCTCATATTAGCAATCGTGTCGGGAGTAAGAACTTGAAGTTTCATTCTTCCGCCTGATTCTTTAGTAAGAGATGCTTTAACGTCTACCGGCCAATCATTGTAATCTGAGCCGATTTCACCGTTGATGATTCTTGCTTCGATGTGTTCAATATGTTCTTGAGCCTTTCTCGGGTATTCAGGGTGAACCTTGAGCCAATCAGCATAATCCATATTTCCTCTCGGGTTGTTGCAACCAGCACATTCTGCAATGTAGTTTGCAGTGTTGTCAGGGCCGCCCAATGAGTGCGGATGAATGTGTTCAGCTGTTGTTAATGCTGTTGAGAACAATCTTCTTGAAATATCTTCAGGTTTTTTGTTTTGGTATTTGTCATAAATTCTTTGAACATGGTTGAATGTTTGCGGCAAATCCATTGCGATATCTTGAAGTTGTGCTTGTTGTTCTTCGTTAAGTTTTCCACCAACTTTTTCCAACTTAGCAACGAATGTTGAACGATCTAAGCCTCTGCCGCTTTCAATGCCTTCTCTTGCTTGTTCGATAAGACCTGCAACAGGGTTTTCTTCTGATTTGTAAGCATCAGTTGCTGCTGTGTTAAGTCTGTCCAAAATGCCGTTTGCATATTGACCAGTCAATTCACGGAGGTTTCCGCCTGTTTGTTTCATACAATCTGAAACGTTACCGCCTGATTTTTTTGCTTGGTTAGCAAGAATTTCGCCAACACATTTTTCATCAGAACGCATATACTTGCTGTATTCTTTCAATGTTGCAGCCAATTTGTCACCGCTTGTAGATTGAACGCCTTTTTTACATACAGCAAGGTCTTGTTCTCTCAACATCGGTCTGCCGCAACAGCAACAAGGAACATCGGGAAGTTTTTTTGGTTCGAAGTTACTTGTTTTACAATGGTGTCCACCGAATGAAACACCTGCTGCGAAGTAGGATTTTAATGCTCCACCATCGCCTGCTTTTTTCGGTTCTGCACTAACTTCCTGATTTCTATTTATTTACTACTATAAACACACATGTTCATGTTTGCTTAACACCCATGTAATAACAAAATCCTGATTTTTTTTGTCACACAACAGAAAAATTTTTTGAAAATTGTTACATAAATTAATATTTTTACATAAATATTACGTCCACTCTATTTTATCACAAGCAGATTTTTTCCATGCAATAAATTTTTCTGATTTTACATTACAATATTTGCAAAAAGGAACAGGATTTTTCAGAAACTCGAAAATGCATTCTGCGGTGCAGTTTTCGTGGATATTAATTCTATCTTTTTCGCAAATTGACAATTCTTCGTTAAAATATTTATTAAAATGTTTAATATTAGCAATTCTTGTGCAGGGGTAGAAAAATCCCTCGTGAAGGCAGCAACAGCAATGTTGTTCGCAGTTTTCGAAATTGTAATTCAAATCCTGTTTTCCCGAAAGGTCGAGGGGATAATATTTCCAGTCAAGGCAACCGCCGTTTGTTTCAATGACAATTTTGTGCTCATTTTGACAACACCAATCATCAACTGTGCAATTTTGCCTAAAATCCGCCCCTTTTTCTTTTGCAAAATTTTTAATTTCATCAACAGAATTTATTCCGTTATAAAGGCTTATTCTTACAATTATGCCTGTTTCTTTGACAGTTTGCCAAAATTCTTCGGGCATGCTTTTTAACAAAATTCCATTCGTTTCGATAGCGATATTTGTAGAAGGAAAATATTTTCTGGAAACCCACATTATTTCAACGATTTCAGGATTTAAAAGAGGTTCTCCGCCCATCAAATCAATTCTTGCAACTTTGTTTTGTGCAAGTTCTGACAATTTTTTAATATCTTTTTCTATAACCTCAAACGGGGTGAATTTTTTATTCGCAAGAGGGGCATAATTCGTGCAAGAAGCACAATTCAAGTTGCAATGGTCAGACAACAAAATATTCACATCAGGTATAAGATGTTTTTCAAAAAATATTTTTTGTTCAACTGTTTTGCAAGTTTTTTCCATCTATCTGATAATAATTGAAGTTGATTTTGGTGCTGCTTTTAACTCTTTTTTTACGGTATTTGCGGGGATAATCATTTGAGCACCACGCTTTTTCGTCATCACACCAGTTTTTGCGTTATAAGAAGGCATGTTATACGAAGTAATGACGATATCTGGAACTTCGAGCAAATATTTTTTCGCATTCGGATTAAAACCATTCTTAAATTCTTCGAGATAAACAAACTTGCCATCTTTGTCCTGATACAAATTGGCATTGACACTTCTGAGAGAAAATTCGTTGAATTTAATCGTTCTCATCATCAAAGGAATCAACGGGACTTCAAATGTTGCAACCCTTGCTTTTAAGAACAACATTTTTTCATCGTCAATACGACCTTCTGGGTAAATTAATTTGAAATTTTTAATTTTAACACCCACACCAAGCAATGGTGTCGTGTAAAAATGAGCATTTGAACTATCAACTTTGAACCCGATTTTAGGTTGAAGGAAGTTGTTGATGTCAGAGCCTGAGATTTTGAAATTCATAACCGCAGGAACAATGTGCATCCAAGTAAGATACGTCAATGAAAATACGAAAAATAAAATCAAAAATATGCCGTATTTTTCGAAAATACGTTTCAATCTTGATTTTTTACGCAAAATTTTCTTTCCGACCTTTACTGTATTTTCACCAATCTTTTTAGGCTCTGCGTTAGTGGCAGACTTAATTACAGTATTTTCCTTTTTAGGTGCTTGTTTAGGATTAACGTTTACAATTTTTTTAGGCTCAATCGTCTCTTCTTTTTTGGGAGTTGAAGGGGCAATTTTTTCAATTTCTTGCCAATAATTTATTTTCTTTTCTGAAGATTCGGCAGAATTTTGATTGGACGTATTGTGCTGTTCGGCAGGCTTTTTGACGATTTTTTTCACAATCTTTTTCCCTGTCGGAACAGTGCCAGTTTTCTTTATAACAACTTTTTTAACAATTTTCTTATGCGTACCTTGTTGCGGGTTCGCAGGAGAACTCTGGCTATTAGCATTATTTTTGTTATTCGGTTTGTTATTCGAACTATCAGGTTGTTTTGGAGTATCCTGTCCCATTATGACCTCATTCTTGAACTCTCAAACGAAAAGTGAAATATATACTCAAATAATATTATACACTGAATTTTACATTTTGAAAATAGTAAAAATCATATTTACAAATAATATTTGCTATAATATTATAAGATAGAGATTGGAGTTAATAATTATGGCAAAATTCGTAAGTTGTAACTGCGTTGAACATGAAGTTGTTCTCGATCACATGAATGCAATCAGACATTGCAGTAACCACAACCTCGAATTTGGCGGTCGACCTATTATTTACGACTATTTTGACGGAAATAATTTCACGAAAGAAGACTTTTTCAGAAGAAAATGGATTCACCGTCAAATGTTTCGAAACGGACAATGCCCTTCGACTTGCAAAAATTGTTTTCACCTCGCAGAAAAAGAATGGACTGATGACAATTACATCGACTTTATTCTTTTGACGCCTTGGGCTGAATGTAACTCAATGTGCGTATATTGCCCTGTTTGTACAGACGAAAACGTCAAAAAGAATACAAAAAAATACGATTATTATTCCGTCGTAAAATATATGATGGACAACGATTTCTTTATTTCTGAAACTATTTTCGATTTTGCAGGTGGCGAACCCACTATGTACGAGCGTTTCGACGATATTTTGGAATTGATTTTTGAACGTGGATATAAAAATGTAGTAATTCACACAAACGGCATCAAATACTCAGAAACAGTAGCAAAACTCATTCACCACGGTCAATGCAAAGTTTTGACTTCAATCGATTCAGGCAACCGTGAGTTATACAAAAAAATTAAACGTGTCGATGAATTTGACAACGTCAAAGAAACTCTCCGCAAATACGCTGCCGCACAATGCGTTAAGCCTAATGCGATGAGAGCAAAATACATTCTCGTTCCTGGAATTAACGACACAGAAGAATTTATCGTTGAATGGCTCGATATGTGCAAAGAATTGGGCATCATTTCTGTAATCTTGAACCTCGATTTCAACTGGATTATCAACAACACAGACCTTGCATACAAGCAAAAAGACATGCCTCGTTCTCCCGAAAATACAACGATGCATCTTTACGATTTGATTGAATTTACAAAATCTGAAGCCGCAAAAAGAGGAATCGTAACCTCTCTCTATGGTGAAATTTTCACAATCAAAACCCTCGTAGAAGGCGAAGTTACGCTCAATGTTATCGATGATTAGGATATTTTAAAATGATTTTAGTCACTGGTGGTGCAGGTTATGTAGGCAGTCATTGTGTTCTTGAATTACTCAAAAATGCATACGATGTGCTGATTTTCGACAACTTATCAACAGGGCATATCGAAACTGTCAAAACTTTGAAAAAATTTGGAAACGTCGAATTTATCAAAGGTGACTTGCTCGATGAAAAATTAATAATGAATGCTGTTTCGGGAAGAAATATTGATGCAGTTTTGCACTTTGCAGCATATTCTCAAGTCGGAGAATCAGTTGTAAATCCGCAAAAGTATTATATCAACAACGTTTGCGGCACATTAAATCTTTTAAAAGCAATTCTCGAAAATGATGTAAAAAAAATCGTTTTCTCTTCAACTGCCGCCACTTACGGCAACCCAAAATACGTCCCGATTGACGAAAATCACCCGCAAGAACCGATAAATACTTACGGACGAACAAAATTATTTATCGAAAAAATAATGGACGATTACGACAAAGCCTATGGCTTAAAGTCAGTCAGATTGCGTTATTTCAACGTTGCAGGAGCAAATTCAGACGGAAAAATCGGCGAATGGCACGACCCTGAAACTCACCTAATTCCGAACATTTTAAAATCGACTTTCGGCAACAGAAAAACTTTTGAAATGTTCGGCGACGACTACGAAACCAAAGACGGCACTTGTGTTCGAGACTACATCAACGTCGAAGATTTAGCAAAAGCACATTTCCTTGCGTTGAAATACCTTGAAAATGGCGGAAATACAGACTTTTTCAACCTTGGAACAAAAGAAGGAAACACAGTAAAAGAAGTATTTTCTGTTTGTGAACAAGTTGTTGGAAAATCCATTGCCGTTGACATAAAGCCTCGTCGTGACGGCGATACTACCATTTTGGTCGCAGATAATACAAAAGCGAAAAAAGTTCTCGGTTGGTCACCTGAAAAATCTTTGCACGATTGCATCGAAACGGCTTACAACTGGGAAAAAATTTTAGCAAACAAAAACCCGCAAAAATAGCAGGTTTCGTTAAATTTAAAGCATTTCAAATTTTTATAAATATTTCAAAGCGGCATTTTTCATTTGTTCAAAATCAGGCTCTTTTCCCGTGAAAATTTTGAACGCTTTTTGTGCCTGATAAACGAGCATATCAAGTCCGCCAATTGTGTATAAACCAAAATCTTTAGCCGTTTTGAGGTACAAAGTTTCTGTCGGGTTATAAACCAAATCGTAGATGATTGCCGATTTGTTTGTTTTTTCAAGCAAAGAGGTTGCTATCGGCATTTTGTCTTTGTTTTCGCCAGTTGTACCGAGCGGAGTTGTGTTAACAATAATCGAATATTCAGAAACGTCCGTCAATGTTTGAACCATTTGGCAAGTCGTTTTTTTGAATTTCGTATCCATTAAACCCTTTAATTCTGCCGATTTTTCAAGGCTTCTTACACGAAAATCGATGTTTGCAACTTTCATCATAACAAGTGCAACCGCAACCGCACGAGCAGCACCGCCATTACCAAGAACGAGTGCTTTTTTACCCTCTAATTTTGCCCTCATTTCTTCGGGAATTGCTTCCGTAAATCCATAAATGTCAGTGTTGTAGCCGTACATTTCGCCATTCGGCTTGATTCTGACGCAATTTGTACAACCGGCATAATCAACGAGCATATCCCACAAACTCAACTGTTTTTTTACATCGACTTTGTAAGGAATTGTCACATTAAATCCCGAATAGCCTTCATTTTTAAGGCGTTCGATTGTTTCTTTGAGTTTTTCAGGAGGAACGTCGATGACATCATATTTTCCTTCCAAACCAACCGATTTATAGCCTGCCGTGTGGATTGCACCCGAAAGCGAATGACCAAGAGGGTGACCTAAAAGTGCCGTTTTAATCATTTT
>OMSS01000135.1 GCA_900313795.1 uncultured bacterium
ACTTGTTTTCGCCATCTGCATAAGGCTCAAGGCACTTTCTTGCATTCTCGCTCCGCCTGATGCTGTTACGACAATCATCGGCAAGCGGTGTTCAAGTGCGTATTCCATTGCAAGAGTAATCTTTTCACCGACTACACTGCCCATTGAACCGCCCATGTATTCAAAGTCCATAATCGCCGCAGATACTTCTTCGCCGTCGATTTTACCTGTTCCGCATCTTACCGCTTCGTCAAGATTTGTCTTTGCTTTCGCTGTTGCAAGACGCTTTTCGTATGCTTCCGTGTCAACAAAATGTAACGGGTCTGTCGGCAAGATGTTCTTGAACATCTCAACAAATGTTCCTTCGTCAAAAAGTTGTTTAATCCTTTTTTCTGAATTTATCCGAAAATGATAGTGACATTCAGGACAAACGTACATGTTGTTTTCAACATCTTTTTTCAACAACTGTGCACCGCAATTATAACATTGCAGCCACAAGTCGCCAATGTGGTCATCGATATGTGCTTCGTCTAATTCTCTGTGTGCTATTTGTAATTCTTTTCTTTTATTAAACCAATCTTTAATTGTCATTTTTCTTCTCTTTTCGTCTGAATTTTAACAGATTAAATCAATTTGGGCAAAAATGTTACATTCTTTCGGGGGCTGTTGCTCCAATTAGCGTCAATACTGACTTTGTGACATAAATTGTCGCTTGAACAACCGCAAGTTTTGCCTTCGAATTTTCTTTATCATCTGTCAAAACCCTTACTGCTGCATAGAATTTATGGAAAGTTGCCGCCAACTCTCTCAAGTATTTCGTGAGCAAATAAGGTGTATAATTTGTAGCCGCATTAACTACGACCGTCTTATATTCATTCAATTTTTCTATTAAAATCTTGATTTCTTCAGACTCGTCCTCGTTCTTCCAAAGTCCGGTCAAGTCGTCCTTTTTCAAGTTTTTGAAGTATTCGTCAAGTTCTTCCTTTGTAAACATCGGAGAAATTGTCTTATTATTCGCAACGTCGTGGCGTTCGTTTATTGCATTTCTAATTACCGAACAAGCCCTTGCGTGTGCGTATTGGCAATAGAAAACAGGGTTTTCGTCTGTTTGTGATTTTGCAAGTTCGACGTCAAATTCGAGAGTATTATTGATATCTCTCATAATCATCCAAAATCTCGTTGCATCAACTCCAACTTCGTCAATAAGTTCGTCAAGAGTAACCATTTTCGTTCTCTTTCCCATTCTGACCTGTTCCCCTTTTATACTGAGGTTTACGAGTTGTCCCAAAAGAACTGTCAAAGAATCCGGATTATAACCCAAAGCCTCTATTGACGCTCTCATTCTCGGAATGTATCCGTGGTGGTCTGCACCCCAAATGTTAATCAATCTCGTAAATCCACGCTTCAATTTGTCGTAATGATACGCAATATCTGCCGTTAAATAAGTATATGCACCATCGTGTTTCTTGATTACTCTATCCTCATCATCGCCGTAGTCAGAGGATTTGAACCATACTGCACCATCTTTTTCGTATAATTTTCCAAGTCTTTGTAATTCGTCTAAACACTTCTGAACATCGCCTCTTTCGTGCAATGATGTTTCTGAGTAAAAATTGTCAAAATGAGTTTCGAATTTTTCCAAAAGTGCTTTTTGTTTTGCGAGCATATCACACTTTGCAAAGCCTTTCAAAATCTCGTGTGTGGCAGAATCTGCCTCGGGTTTGTTTTCGGCAATCATTTTATCGCAGATGTCTTTGTTCTCTTTTACAAATTTTTTCGCACAATCAATCAAATAATCGCCCGTGTAATAATTTTTTGCCTCTTCTTCATCTTGCGGAAAATCAATGTCCGCACCGAGTTCACGCATTACACGAATGTATAATGATTTGCCCAATTTATTCATCTGGTTGCCAGCATCATTGACGTAATATTCTTGGAAAACGTCATAGCCAGAGAATTTCATAACATTTGCCAATGCACTGCCCACTGCTGCCCAACGCCCGTGTCCTATGTGAAAAGGTCCTGTCGGGTTTGCACTGACATATTCAAGAATAACTTTTTCGCCTTTGCCTGCATTGTTTTTGCCAAAGTCTGTTTTCTTCGCCAAAACTTCTTCAACTACGCCATTTAAGACATTTGTCATAGAAGATTGTTTTACTTTGAAATTGATGTATCCGCCAACGATTTTGAGGCTGAATTTTTCTAAATCTTTTTCATCAGAGTCAAGTTCACTCTCGAAATCTATATATTTTACAATGCTTTTCGCCGTTTCAAACGGATTTTTTCGGCTGTATCTGCAAAGTCCTGAAATATTTATCGCAAAATCGCCAAAGTCACGATTTTTCGGTACTTCCACATTAAATGAAGGTATCTCTTCTACGGTCAAGTTTCCGCAAGCACCCTTAGAAAGTGCTGTCTTTATTCCATTTACAACCAAATTTAAACATTCTTCTTTAAGCATTTTAAATCTCACATTTGTGTATTCATAACGACATTTTAACAAGAAAAAAGAATCTGTTCAAATTAAGATTATATTAAAAGCCACACTTGAATAATCACAAGGCTTTTGCTATTCTTAACGTATAAATTTTTAGAGGAAAAATGTCTCATGAACATAAAAATTATCGCTGTTGGAAAAATTAAAGAAGATTATGTCAAATCTGCCACAAACGAATATATCAAAAGACTTTCACCCTATTTTAGGCTTTCTATCGTCGAAATTCCAGCCGAACAAATTTTGGACGAATCCCTCGCAGAAAAATACAAAGAAATAGAAGGCGAAAAAATTCTCTCCTCTATCAAGCCCGATTCTTATGTCATAACCCTCGAAATCTTGGGCAAAATGCTCTCCTCTACTGAACTTGCGGAGAAATTAAAGGAAATTACAAACTCAGGTGTTCAAGAACTCGTTTTTGTAATCGGTGGCGCAAATGGGCTTCACAAGAAGGTTTTCGACCGTGCAAATTTTAAATTGAGTTTCTCAAAACTTACCTTTACTCACCAACTTATGCGAATGATTTTGACCGAACAAATTTATCGTGCCTCGAAAATTAATGCACACGAACCTTATCACAGATAAAATTTTTTTAGTATTGTAAATTTTTATTAAAAAAAGAAGAACATGTGAAATCGACATTTTTCAAAAGTTTTTATTTATGTATAAGGTGAAAGGGGCAAAATATGGTATCGATTAATGTCGCTAATATTGCATCAAAACTCAAAGATGGTGCGAAAGTTGCACTTAATAATTTGAAAGAAAATCCACCTGAAGGTAGTATTTTTGATGCTGCACAAAAATTAGGAATCAACAATAAAGAGGATTTGCAAGCAGGTATTGAACTTTTTAAGGAAAATCCGCAAGAAACGATGAAGGTTGCGGCTGAAACCCTCTCGGAAAAAGGCTTTGACTTCGGTGCGGCTAAGGCAAAAGAAGTTATGTCCGGTCAGGCTGAAGGGGCTGAAGAAGGGGCTGAAGACCAGATCAACATCGGCATTGAGAACTCCAACCTCTATGTGCGCTCAGCAGGATGGCATAAGAACATCGACACCTATGTCAACGACGGCGAGTGGCACCACTTCGCCATGACGGTGTCACGCTCACGCAACGTGGCTAACGTCTATGTTGACCAGAAAATGGTGGATGTCTTTGCCGCCGAC
>OMSS01000232.1 GCA_900313795.1 uncultured bacterium
TCATTGTTGGCTATGAGGGCGACGATGTTGGAAAGTGCGAAATTTTCAAAGAACTTGCGAAAAATGGTCTCGGCGGAGCGATATTTTTTACGAAAAATATTTTTTCTGCTGAACAGTTTAAAAAAAATACCGATAAAATCAAGGGAATGTCTTTGATAGCACCGTTTTTGAGCATTGACCAAGAAGGTGGTCGAGTCGAGAGAACTGAAAATATTCATGGCGGTAAAAAATACCTTAGTGCAAAAGATGCTGCGGCGAAAGGGCTTGAGTTTGTTAAGAAACAGACTGAAGAACTTTGCGATGAGTTGTTGTCGTTTGGGATAAATATGAATTTTGCCCCAGTCCTCGACACGAATACAAACCCGAAAAATCCTATAATTGGCGTGAGGGCTTATGGCGACTGTGCCGAAGAGGTTGTGAAGTTTGCCATTCCTGTTTTAAAAATTCATAAAAAAATGGGGATAATTCCTGTCGGAAAGCACTTCCCTGGACATGGAGATACCGCAACGGATTCGCATTTAGAAATGCCGATTGTGAAACTTTCTAGAGAAGAAATGGCTGAAACTCATTTGAAACCTTTCAAAATTGCTATTGAAAATGGACTGGAAACGATAATGGTTTCACACGTTTATTATACTTGTTATGACGAAACGCCTTGTCCCGCTTCGCTGTCTAAGAATGTCACGACCAATTTGCTTAAAAATGAACTTTCTTTTAGAGGTCTCGTTTTATCTGATGACATGGTTATGGGAGCAGTCAGTGATAAAAATCCGTTTGAAATATATATTAAGGCTTTGAAGGCAGGAATAAACGTATTTTTGTATCGATTTTCAGATGAAAATTTGCTTTCGATTATCGATTTTATCGAACAAACCGCAAAGAATGATGAAGAAGTGTTTAATAAAATTAATCAATCGTTCGAAAATGTTAGAGTATAGTCATGCAGGAGGTATTTATGAAGAAATTATTGGCAACAGCAATGGTCTTGGCAGTAGGTTTGACAGTAAACGCAGGGGTTCTTAACAAAGTTGATAATGCTTTAAACAAGGCTGATACTGCTGTTACGAAATCTTTAAATAATGCTACTAACAAGAAAAATGCCGTTAAAAATGATGTTACAGCAAAACAAAAGGCGGCAGCAGACCGAAAGGCTGCACAAGAAAAGAAAATTGCTGATGCAAAAAAAGCACAACAAGCAAAAGTAGCGGCTGAAAAGAAAAAAATCGAAGATGCAAAAAAGGCTCAAAAAGCAAAAGTTGAAGCACAAAAGAAAAAAATCGAAGATGCTAAAAAGGCTCAAAAAGCAAAAGCAGAAGCTCAAAAGAAAAAAATTGAAGACGCTAAAAAGGCTCAACAAGCAAAAGTAGCGGCTGAAAAGAAAAAAATTGAAGCTGCTAAAAAAGCACAACAAGATAAATTGAACGCTCAAAAGAAAAAAGCAGAACAACAAAGAGCAGCAAACAAGAAAAAAGTTCAAGAAAAGAAAAATATTTTGAAGGAACTTATGACTTGGTAGTTTGAGTTTTATTCAAGAGGCGGTTATTAAACCGCCTCTTTTATTGAGAAAAAATCTTGTTTGGGTTATAATTTTTTCAAATTTTTAAGAGGTAAATATGGTTGCAGTAGTGGAAGAAAGAAAAGTTGAAGATATAGTAAAAGATACATCGTTGAAACACATCGCAGTGATTATGGACGGAAACAGACGTTGGGCAAAGGAAAAGCACCTTCCGTCTGCAATGGGTCATTCAAAGGGTGTTGAATCTTTGAAAAATATTTTGAAGGCTTGCCATTCTTATAGTGTTGAATATTTGACGGTTTATGCTTTTTCGACAGAAAATTGGAATCGCTCGCAAGAGGAAGTGAATTTCTTGATGACACTGCTCGCAAATACCTTGAAGAACGAACTGGCTGAACTTGATGAAAATGAAGTCAGAATAAAATTTATCGGCGATATTGATGGCTTAAATCCTGATTTGCAAAAGATTTTGAGAAATTCGGAAGAACAAACCAAAAATAATACGGGCGTAAAACTCCAAATTGCTTTCAATTACGGTTCAAGAATGGAAATTACTCGTGCTTGCAAAAATATTGCACAACAAGTTAAAGATGGTCTCATAAATCTAGATGACATAACGGAAAACACTATTAGTGGCAATCTTTTTACGGCGGATTGATGTGGCAATGTGCGTATTCAGAAATTTACGTTACGGATACATATTGGCCGGAATTTGACAAAAACTCGCTTGCTGATGCGATTTTCGAGTATGGAAGAAGAACAAGAAGGTTCGGAAAATAATGATTATTACTGTCGCATCGGGAAATCCACACAAAGTCGAAGAAATGAATGGTATAAACCCATTTAAAAATATAGTTTTGAAAAAAATCGAGGGTGAATTTGACCCAGTTGAGGACGGAAAAACTTTCGAGGAAAACGCCATTATCAAAGCGAAAGCGGCATCTTTGATTGTCAAAGATTTCGCACTTGCTGACGATACTGGACTTTGCGTTGATGCACTCAATGGTGCTCCTGGCTTGCATACCGCAAGATACGCTCCGACTCAGGACGAAAAAATCAAGAAACTTCTTGTGGCACTTGATGGTGTGCCTTTTGAAAAAAGAACGGCTCGCTTTATTTGTTGTATGGTTTTGACGGATAAAAATGGGAATGTCGTTCACAAAACGGTTGGTAAGGTTGAAGGATATATTGCGGAAGAAGCAGCAGGTTGCGGCGGTTTTGGCTATGACCCGATTTTTTATGTCCCAAAATATGGAATGACTTTGGCGGAACTTCCTGACGGAGAAAAAAATAAAATTTCTCACAGATTTAATGCACTTCACCCGATGCTTGAATTTGTTTCTGATAATTTGAAATAATTTTCGATTTCTTTTAATAAAAAAACTGCAAGTCTTTAAGGGCTTGCAGTTTGGTTTTTTGATTTATTGTTTTACGCTGAGAATTTTGAAAAATCGCAAATTGCATCAAATTTCGATTT
>OMSS01000092.1 GCA_900313795.1 uncultured bacterium
CACTGTCGTATGCTTCTTTCAAACGACTCAACGAAACGTGTGTGTAAATCTGAGTGTTGCTTATGCTTGCGTGTCCCAAAAGTTCTTGAACTATCCGCAAATCCGCCCCGTGATTTAACAATTTTGTTGCAAAACTGTGCCTGAAAACGTGCGGAGTGACGTGTTTTGGTAGTTGAATATGCTCGACCGTTGCCTTAATCGCTGCCCGTATGCTTTGAGGGTGAAGTCGAAATCCGGTTTTATTAATAAAGACTGGCGATTCGTCCGTCGTTTCTTGTTTTGGTCCGTCTGTGTTAATGAGCGGACGAACTGTTTTTATGTAGTTTTGTAACAATTCTTTGACTCTGTTTGAAATCAAAACGATTCTTTCCTTTGAGCCTTTTCCGATTACTCTGATTTCGTTGTTTTTTATGTTTAAGTCTGCAAAATTCAATCCGCTTAATTCCGAAACACGCATGCCGCTTGCATAAAGAAGTTCAAGAATAACTTTATTTCGATATCCTGACGGGGTGTCGCTTTTTATGTTGTTCAAAATTTCTTCTGTCTCTTCTTCTGTTAAAAAATTCGGCAGGCTTTTGTTCTTTTTGGGGGAGTGGATTCCTTTTGCGGGGTTTGTTTCGATAATTCTTTCTCTGTTTAAGAATTTGAAAAAAGTTCGAAGTGCCGCAATTTTCCTTGCGGTGGTGGTTTTTGAGTATTTGAATTTTTGCATGAATATTAAATATTCTTTTAATTTTGGATAGTCGATTGTCGAGATGTCGTTTTCTCCTGTCCAAATCAAAAAACTCAAAATGTCAGACGAATACGCCCTTATGGTGTGTTTTGAAAAGTTTTTTTCCACCTCAAGGTAAAGTTTGAAATTTTCAAGATATTCGCCCGAAAAATTATTCATAATTCAAATTATAGAAGTTTTTTAGAATGTGGCAATCGGTTAAAAAATTTAATTTTTTCTAAAAAAAAGAGGCATGAATTTTTAAAAATGTGTCGATATGTTGCCCTAACCTTCCGTTAAAAAACACTTTGTGAAGATTTGTAAAGTTGGATTTAATCATGCAAATCACCATGCCCACATGGTTTTCGGGCATACAACATATAGTTGTTTACACATTTTGTTGTCTGAATTTCTTGTATTGCTTATAATTGAAGAGTGTTTATGAGCATGCCTTAAGGGAGGCGGAATTTATGCACGATGCCATAACTGAAAGAATTGAATTCATAAACTCGACACTCGTACCTTATAATCCAAAAATAGTAGCGGTAACAAAGTATTCAGACGAATCTTTGATTCTTGATTATTACAAAGCAGGGCTTCGTGATTTCGGGGAAAATCGGGTGCAGGTTGCACTTGAAAAGATAAATAAATTACCCGAAGAAGTCAGAAAGAATTCGAGATTTCACTTGATTGGTCATTTACAAACCAACAAGGTCAAAGATGCGGTCGGTGTTTTTTATATGATTCATTCGGTCGATTCTCTGAAACTTGCTCGGGCGATTTCGAAGGAAGCCGAGAAAAAAGGACTTGAACAAAAAATTCTTTTGCAGGTTAATAATGCACATGAAGAACAAAAGTTTGGGTTTGATACCGAAGAACTTTTGGGTTGTATGGAAGAGTTGCTATCTCTTCCGTCTCTCAAGATTGAGGGATTGATGAACATAGCGCCTTTATCTCAAGATGAAGATTATCTAAGGAATTTGTTTAAAAATATTAAGACTCTGAAAGATAAGTTAGAACTTGATTATAAAGTTAAACTGAATGAGTTATCGATGGGCATGAGCAATGATTATCTGATTGCAGTTCAGGAAGGCTCTACGATGATTCGATTGGGACGAATTTTATTAAAAAATAATACAATGGGAGGAACACAATAGTGACGGTACAAGATACACTTAAATCATGGATGGATAATTTTGCAAAGGGCTTCAGCGGAGAAGATGAAGGTTACATCGAAGAACCTGAAGAAGTAATTGCGTACCAAACAGAAGGACAATTGGCAATGCAACCCGAAATTAAACCGGTAGTCAGAAATACGGTAGAAACAGGTAAAAACGTAGTGAACGGTACATTTGGCAAAGGTAATACAGAAGTAATTATTTGTGAACCCCGAGAATATAAAGAATCAGTTGAATTTGTTAAACATTTGAAAGACAAAAAGTCTATCATTGTTAACCTCAACCTTCTTGATGCAAACGATGCTGTAAGATTGGTAGATTTTCTCTGCGGTGCTACTCACGCTTTGAACGGAAATCAACGTAAAATCAGCGAAAATGTTTTCATTTTTACTCCGATGAGCGTTTCTCTTTCAGCAGAATCTCAAGATGATAAAATGATTAAAAACGCAATGTGGGAATAATTTCTTTACCGAATATTGTTTTATTTTAATATAATAGCACACGATATTTTCGTGTGCTATTGTGCTGTTTTGATTTTCTTTTGTATAGTTTTGTAAATTTAAACTTCTTAAAATCCAAGTTTCTTTTAATAATGCCGATATATGTTTAAGTACGGTATAAGGGGTTAGTAAAGGTTTCATTTTATGAGAATTGATTATTCGAAAATCAAAAAAGTAAATTCTAACGAAGTCAATTCGTATAGAAATGTCAATGCTCAGCAAAATCCGTCTGAAATAGTAATTGATTTTTCGAGCAACAATGCGAATTTGAGTATGAACGGTATGGATAATTATTATACCGAACAAAATGATGAGCAACAAGTAAGCAACAGCGACGATAAATCGAAAGCAAATCAATCTAAGAGTAATTGTGAGGCAAAAAAAGAAACGGCTGAAACTGAAACCGAAAACAGTGACAGAGAAATTGCCAATGCTGATAAAGCAAAGGTTTCTGCTGAAAGTGCAACAAACACAAACAGTTCTAAAAATAATTTAAACAAAAACCTTAATTTGCAAAATGCAAACAAAACAAATGCAACTCAAGGTGCAAACACCAAAACGGCGAATATTTTGTCTGACGGCAGCAACGCACAAAACACTTCCGTTGCGGATAAAAATGCAGATATTCAGAAGCCCGAAGCGAAAGTAGCATCATTGCTGGACGGTGTTTCTGATGCTGATACGAAGAGTAAATTAGGTGGTTTATCCTCAAAAGAACAAAGCAAAATCGGCAAATATGAAACTATCGGACAACAATTTCAACAAAATTTATCATTAGGAAATACGTCAAATAAACAAGGCTCAAAGAAACTTCAAGAGGCGGTAAATCAGCAGATGAAGAAAGTTGCTGCTCAAAAGGATATAAGCAGCGGTCAAGAGACAATATCGAAGGGGCAAAATCAAATTAAAAGCGGTCAACAACTTATCAAGGCTGCACAAGCGAAAATGAAAGAGGCTGCTCAAAATATTCAAAAAGCGACGCAGCATACGGCGAAAGCTACAAAGGCAACTGCTGAAGGTACTGCAGAGTCAACCAAGGCAACTGCAAAGGCGGCATCAGCAACTGCTAAAACTGCAAGCGGCACTGGTTTTATGAGTGCTGCAGCGGCGGCTTTGGCATCAATTGTCGGAGCAGGAGCAGCACCTGGATTATTCTCACAAGCGGCATCGGCTTTTGCTGGAGCGGCTACTGATGCCGCTGAGTCGGCTAAAAGTGCAGTCTCGGCTGTAAAACATTTTACGACTGCTACGGAAGAAACCGCAAATGCCGCAAAAGAGTCGACTAATGCAGCTAAAAATACTGCTGATGCAACGAAAAAATCAACTTCCGGTACTAAAAAAATATCGAAAGGTTCTCAAGATGTTGCCAAAGGTACGAATAAAGTAGCCCAAGGAACAACAAAACTCAATAATGCAACCACTGCAGAAAATTCGGCAAAACTTAGTGCTCAAAATGCTTTCCAAAAAGCACAACAATATTTTTCAAATGCCGATAATTTGAACAATAATCTGCAAACTGCTCAAGATACAATAGAATCAATAGTTAAAGAGGCTTATGACCTTGTCGGCAAAAATTCTCAATCCGAAAAATCAAACGGAAAAACAAATAAAGGATTGAATAATCAAGCCGTTAACGGTCAATCTGTATATTTGAACAACGTAAATCAAGGTGCAAATTCAAATGTATCAAAATCGAATAGCGGTTATCTAAACGTGTTGCAACAAAAAAATAACGCAAATGTAAACGGTAAGTTTGCATCGAATAATAATGTCGATAACAACAAGAGTGGACTTCAAAATCTACTTTCAGATGGAGTTTCAGGAGCACTTTCAAGTTTTGTCGGCAATTCTAATTCGGATTTATTTTCCGATTTTGGCAGCCCCGCATCAAAACTCGGTTTGACAGATTTAAGTCAAGATACAAGTTTGTTCGGTGCTTCTAAAAATGTCACGAAAAAATTTGTAAAATAGTTTGATTTTTCAACAAAAAAACGAGGATTTATTCCTCGTTTTTTATTTTGGGAACATGTTTTTTTATTATAACGTATCTCTTAGTCCTGCCATAATTTCGGCTGAAATTGTACTGTCTGTATGGTCCTCTTTTGAGATATTTTTCATCTGGTATTTTTTCTTTCTCAAAAGCATATCTGTAAATGCCTCAATACGAGTGATGAAGCCTGCTTCACCAGTTTGTTCATCGATTGAAAGGTTCAAGAATGGCTTGCTGTTTTGTTTTGCAAATCTTGAAATTCTTTCGACCATCAATGAATCAGGGCCGCAACCGAAGGCGTTAATGATGATAATGCCGTCGATTTCGTTACTTTGAATGTAATGAGATGACGCACCTGTGATTTCAAGTTCGTTTGCCCAGTAGAGTTTTGAGCCCATTGAAGTTATTCCGTCTCGCATTTGTGGTTCCGTTAATTGTTCTGCGGTTCTGCTTCCGACATTCATAGTTTCAAGTTTGCCTAAAATACGCATGCTGACTTGATTGTCATACAAATTATAACCGTGAGCGATTACTGCAACGGTAATTGGATAAGATTTTTTCTCCGATGGAAGCATGACCTTGTTATTCAAAGCGTTTGCGAGTGCTTTTTCGTAAGGAACACCCATGTTTGACATAAGTCTAAAGTTGTTCGAAATTTTTTGACCGTTTCTTGCTGCTTTTTTGATTATTTCAATGTCTGTGATGCCGAATTGAGCCGCTGCTTCTTTCAAAAAGTCATAGAGACCTTGGTGAGGGGCAGATTTGTCATAAGTTGCTTCAATCATTTCAAAATCAGCCTTGATGACGTTTCTTATGATATCCGGCAATCCTCTGATTTTAGAGCAGTTGTAGATTTTCGGAGCAATGGATTGAATTGAGGGAACGAAGATTTTTTTGACCCCTTTTTCAATCAAATTTAAAACGTGACCTGCATAAACTTTTACAGGTAAGCATGTTTCAGAAACCACGAGAGCCGC
>OMSS01000089.1 GCA_900313795.1 uncultured bacterium
CATAGGAACTTGTTCCGGGGTTAAAGATGTTGAGGTAAAGCCTGTATATGTTACGGCGGCAGCCTCAGTACCTTCTTCATCAACATTCACATAGGTGATCTGAATGACATCTGAAAGAACGGTTCTCTCATCGGAAATGCCTGAGAAGTCGGCTCTCATCTCAGAGAAAGCATCAGTCATGCCCATTGCCATTAGTGGACTTGTGAGAATGGTTTGGCCTTCCAGTTTCATGCGAGGCATACCGACAGAAACCAATCTCGCACGAGTGTTATGGATATACTCGTCGAAGGTCTTTGCGTTAAAGCCTTTCAGACAGTCGTCGAGTTTCTTGCCCTCATGCGGAAGGATAACGTCCATGCAATAACTGTCATTGCCGTAAGGAAGCTCCACCATATCCATATCGTCTCCTACATATGCAAGGAAGTTGTTCGTCTGGTGCATCATCTTGACCTTTGTCTTTGAGCCGTTGGAGTTCGTGAAATCCTCATCTATGGTGTTGTCCTTTTGGAACTTATGCCTCCACATCCCCTTGAAATAGAGGGCGTTGATGACCATCATACGGTAACTGCTTGGAAGAGGCTCATCCAGAATCTTCTTTATGCAACCGCGAGTGTTTTTGTCGCACCAGCCATTGATGTCATTCTTCGTTTTATCTGTGGAAAGTTCCTGATTGAATGTCTCGCCAACAAGTTTCTTTTTAAGGAACTCAGGCTTTACATTGAAGTCTTCATCAATCCAAACAGAGTTAGCCGTTGCAAATGTCGTCATGTCGTCAACTTTCTCCAGATACTCGTTTAGGCTCATGTATCTCTCGTTCACTTCCTCCTCGGTCGCATCACCTGACTTGATGATTGAGTTTATCTGTTTGAGAGTCTCGCCTTTGGCTCCGTTAGAGACAACGGCAAGCATTTCCGCCAGACTTAGAGGTGAGATAGTGAATGTCTTGTCTTTTTCTGTAATTGTCAAAATCAGCAGCAAGTCTCAAATATTGGTTATTGAGCGTTTCATACGCTTCTTTTGTCTTTTTTAATTCTTCTTCTGATTTGTTTCCGAAAAGTCCGCCCAAAATGCCTTTCTTTTCTTGTGTTTCTTCTGTTTTTTCTTCGTTAGCAGTTTCTTCTGCTGTTTCTTTGTCTTCTGTTTCTACCGCATCATCAACACTTACGGTGTTTTCCGTTTCTTCTGTTGCAAACGGATTAGATGATTTTTTTTGTTCTTCATGATTTTTATGATGTTTTGACATAAATTTACCCTTTTTTAATTATTATAGTTAAAAACAAACTATTCTCAAACCTTTTTAATAATTTTTTAACTTTTGAGATACAAATTTTTAGAAAAATGTTATTATAGACATATAGAGGTTAAAAATGGCTAAAATCAGACGGTTTAACATTTCACATTTTAAAAAAGTTCAAAAGATGGTTTCATCGATTTCGCCCGATGAAAAAATTTCTTATAGTGGTACGATTTTAGGTGGATTGTTGGATATTTTTCAAGATTTTATGCCGCTTGCTCTTCGAAAATCTCCTGAATCTTATATCGTTGTAAACGAAAATAATGATGTTAAGGCATTTATTACGATTGAAGTGACGAAGGGAAATAAGCACAAATGGTTTGTTAAGCAACTTTTTCTTGATAAAAATTCTTTTGATGAAGGAAAACAGTTGATTGGCTATGTTGTGGCGAAATATGGGGCATTGGGGGCTGATACGTTTTGTGTTTTAATTGACGAAAATGATGAAACATCGGCGGAACTTTTCTCGAAACGGTGCGGTTTCAGACTTTGTTCTCGGGAAGTAGTTTGGCATGCTTCGGATATTGATTTGAATTCGACGTATAAATGGGCTGATTTTTGCAAGTTGAGTAATTTTGAGGCGAAAAAGGTTGCAGATTTTTATAATGATGCAATTTTGCCCCATTTCAGATTTTCATTAGAACTGGATATTGATGAATTCAAGTCTCCGATTTTGAAAAATCCATTCAAAAAATATCCTCAAAAATTTGTCCTCAAAAACAATGATAAAAGTATTCTTGCCTATCTTGAGTACCATTTTGTTAACCAGACAGATTTTTTAGTTGATTTAATTGTTACAAAACCTTTTGAAAACGAGTATTTGCCGATATTAAAAACTGTAATTTCCCATTTGAAAGAACTTGTCCCGAAGGGAAATATTTTTGTGTTAAACAGAAATTATATGACAAGTGCAAAATCCTTTGAAGATGTGCTTTATGGTTGTGGATTTGAAAAAACACAAATTAAAATGCTCCTCGTAAAAGATTTTTATAAACCTTTGAAAACAGAAGAACCGATTGTAAATCCGGCAGTTATTTTTAATGAAATTACCCCTGCTTTTATGCTCGGTAACAGATTGCAAAAATCTGATTAAATACTATAATTTTCTTATGATTGATATTAAAAAAGCAAAAAGAATAGTTTTTAAGTTCGGAACGAACGTTTTAAGAGGCGAGGACGGCTCAATTTCGCTCTCTCGTATTTACTCGTTTATTGAGGATATTTCTAAACTTCATCAAAAAGGAAAAGAAATTATCATCGTAACTTCAGGTGCAGTAGGACTTGGAGCGAATAAGGTTAATGTTTATACAACCGGCGATGTTATTTTAAAACAGGCTTGTGCTGCAATTGGTCAAACGACTTTGATGTCGATTTATGAACACGGGTTTGACAAGTACAAAATTACCTGTGCACAAATCCTTTTAACCGAAGAAGATTTTACTCAACGTGTTAAATATTTGAGCCTTAGCAACGTTTTGAACAGACTGTTGGAACTCAAAATTATTCCGATTATCAACCAAAATGACACGGTTTCGACGACTGAACTTGAAGAAGCTCGTGGTGTTCTTGAAGTTTGTTTTTCTGATAATGATAAGTTGTCAGCCCTTGTGGCAAGTAAACTTGAGGCGGATTTGCTTGTTATAATGTCTGATATTGACGGACTTTTTGACGACAATCCGAAGGAAAATCCGAACGCAAAAAGAATTCCTCTTGTGGAAGAAGTCACTCCAGAAATCGAAAGTATGGGACAAGAAGCGTCAAAAGGCGGTCGTGGCGGTATGAAAACAAAACTTGAAGCCGCTAAGGTTGTCACTCGTTCGGGCGGTCACGTTATTATCGCAAACGGCAAAACCCCGAACATTGTTACAAAAATCTTCAAAGAGGACGACATTGGAACGATTTTCTTGCCGACTGAAAAATTGTCAGGCAAAAAACGCTGGGTCGGCTATGCTACAAGTATTTCAGGCAAAGTTAAAGTTAATGCCGGTGCAAAAAAAGCACTTATTGAAAAGGATGCAAGCCTTTTATCTATTGGTGTTTTGGATATAGAAGGTGAATTTCAAAAAGGCGATGTCGTTACTATCCTTGATGAAAATGGAGATGAGTTTGCAAAAGGTATGGTTAACTACGGAAGTATCGATTGCCGCAAAATCATTGGCGTTCACTCTTTTGAAATCGCAAAAATTTTGGGTCACAAAAACTATGACGCCATCATTACTCGTGACAATATCGTAATTTTATAGGAATTTTTTATGTCTGATATAAAATCTATTGCTAAAAATGCAAAAAATGCTTCAATCGCACTATCCTCGCTCTCTTGCGAGATTAAAAATGCGGCGTTGAAAAATGTTGCTGATGCCCTAAAAAATAACACTAATAGTGTTATTGAAGCAAATGAACGAGATTTGGCTGCTGCAAAAATTGCCGTCGAAGAAGGGAAATTATCAAAATCAGTTTTCAATCGTTTGAAGGCTGATGAAAACAAGATAAATGCAATTATTGACGGTATTTATGATGTTATGAAACTCGACGACCCTGTCAACAAAGTCGAGTTCACAAGAGAACTTTCAGATGGCTTGATTTTGAAAAAAGTCACCTGCCCGATTGGGGTTATCGGAGTCATTTTTGAGGCAAGACCTGATGTTTTGGCTCAAATATCTGCTCTTGCAATAAAATCAGGCAATGCAGTCCTTTTAAAAGGTGGAAAAGAAACGATTAACACAAATAGTGTCATTTATAAAATTATTGTTGATGCACTCGATAAAACGCAAGGTTTCCCTAAAAATGTTATCAATTTGCTATTCTCTCACGATGATGTTGCACAAATGTTATCTGAAGATAAGTCAATAGACTTGATTATTCCAAGAGGTTCAAACAAACTCGTTAAATATATTCAAGAAAATACAAAAATCCCTGTATTGGGTCATGCGAGTGGAATTTGCCATATTTACGTTGACGAGTCTGCTGATTTTGATAAAGCGTTGATAGTTATTGAAGATTCAAAATGCCAGTATCCGGCGGCTTGTAACTCTGTTGAAACAGTTTTGGTGAACGAAAATATTGCAGAAAAATTCTTGCCACTATTTGTGTCAAAGATGGTCGAAGTCGGTGTTATTGTTAACGGAGATGATAAAGCAAGAAAAATTGTTGACGGTCTTGGTGAAGTTCAAGAGTGGGCACACGAATATGGCGAAAAAGAATTATCTGTGAAAATTGTAAATTCTCTCGATGAAGCAGTTAACCACATCAATGAATATGGATCAGGTCATACCGATTGTATTATAAGCGAAAACACTAATAGTGTTAATTATTTTATGGCTCGAGTTGATTCGGCCGGTGTTTATCATAATGCTTCGACAAGATTTGCCGATGGATACAGATACGGTTTCGGTGCAGAAGTCGGAATTTCAACAAACAAAACTCATGCAAGAGGCCCTGTTGGACTTGATGGTTTGACAATTTACAAGTATCAACTTGAAGGTCATGGAGATATTGTCTCTGATTTTTGCTCCGGTAAAAGAAAATTTACACATAAAAACATATAACACAAATAGTGTTATATGCTTTTAAAATCTTTATTGATACTTGATAACACGAATGGTGTTATTTGATAAACATGCAATCTCCGTAGCTATAAAATCTATATTGGTTTTCAATTGCGTGTTTGTATGCGTCAAAGATGAATTCACGTCCTGCAAATGCCGAAACGAGCATTAAAAGTGTTGATTTTGGCAAGTGGAAATTCGTTATAATTTTGTTGACGATTTTGAACTCAAAACCGGGGTAGATAAACAATTCCGAGTGGTCTTTTACAGGGATAATTTTGCCGTATTTTTGCATTGTAGTTTCGAGGGTACGAACGCTTGTTGTGCCGACCGCAACGATGTTTTTGCCTTGAGCAATCGCCTCATTGATAGCGTTTGCACTATCTTCTGGGATTTCGAAGGTTTCAGAGTCCATTTTATGATTTTCGATGTTGTCTACTTTTACGGGTTTAAACGTTCCTAAGCCCACATTAAGATGTACAAATGCTTTTCCTACGCCTTTTTGTTCCAACTTGTCGAGGATTTCTTTTGTAAAGTGTAATCCTGCTGTTGGTGCGGCAACTGAGCCTTCATATTTTGCGTAAACGGTTTGATAGCGTTCAAAGTCAAGGTTTTTGTACTGCTCGTCAGTCATATTTCTTTCTATATATGGTGGAAGCGGAATATTTCCATATTCGCCCAAAATT
>OMSS01000093.1 GCA_900313795.1 uncultured bacterium
TAAAGACGGGAGTTTTAATATCTCCGTGAGGAGTGTGCAAAATTCCCGCTCTTGCTTTTGTCGTTTGACTTTCTTTCAGTAATTCAAAATTGAAAAAATCGCTCTTTGCCATTATGAAAGTTCTTCAATTAACATTTCTGATACGGTTTTCCAGTTCGTGCAGAGTTCTTCTTGTTTAAACCAAACGTTGATTTCTCTTTCACCGCTTTCAACACTGTCTGATGCGTGAACGGCATTTTGGCTCATAATTTGAGCATAATCTGCTCTAATAGTTCCGACATCAGCGTTATCAGGATTTGTAGCACCGACGATTTGTCTTACGCCTTTGATTACGTTAACGCCTTCAACAGCCATTGCAACAATCGGACCTGACAAGAAATATTTTACGAGTCCTGCGTAGAAAGGCTTTCCTATGTGTTCTTTATAATGTTCTTCGATGAGTGCGTTTGTCGGTTGAATCATCTTCAAACCTATGATTTTATAACCTTTTCTTTCAAATCTTGAAATCAATTCGCCGATTAAGCCTCTTTTTACAGCATCGGGTTTAAGTGCAACAAATGTTTTTTCCGTATTCATAATAAATCTCCTGTATCACATTTATTACAACATTAAATCATTATTTTTTCAAGTTTACTCTTTTGTGGTATTATTTTGGCGAGAGGTCTTTATGGAAAATAATTTTACGGAAGAAAAAAGCGTTCAAAACGCCGAACAATATACAATTGAAGATGCTTTGGCATTGATTCAGGAAAAAAAATTCAAAGAAGCAAAGGTCGTTTTGACCGAAATGCTCAAAATAGACGATAAAAATCCTGAAATTTGGAAGAATATTGGGCTTTGCAACGTTAATTTAGACTTAAAAGAAAAGGCATTTTTAGATTTTAAAAGAGTTGTTGATTTGACTCCTGATGATGCGACATCTTGGTTTTATCTCGGAAGCATGGCGGATAAATTGGGCAATATTGAAGTTGCGGAAAATGCATATAAAAAAGTTATTGAATTAAGACCTGACTATATTGATGCGTATAAAAGTCTTGTTATTATGTTTATGCAGTCAAATCAAGCCGAAAAAATTGAACAGTACGAAAAGGCGATTTTCGAGGTTGGTTCTTCGGATTATCAAATTTTTTATATGATTGGTACAGTTTATATGGCTGCTGGCAAGTATGACAAGGCTATTGAACTTTTCGAAAAGTCTTTGGAAGTTCATCCAGACCACCCGTTGATGCTTAATAATTTGGGTTCGGCAAACCTTGCTATGGGCAGAATGAAGGAGGCTTTGGCTGCATTTGAGGCTTCTTATGCAGTTGACCCGACAAATCCTGTAACCCATTACAATATCTCTGTTGCGGCAAGATTTTTGAAGGATTTTAAAAAATCATATCAGTTTGCAAAATCTGCTTATGAACTTGAACCTTCACCTTTCTATTTGACCTCAATGGCTAATACTGCACTTGATTCGGGTGATTATGATGATGCAGTTAAGTATTTTGAAATTTTATCTTCTCAAGAACCTGACAAAGTTATCCATAAGTTCAATTTGGGCTGTGCTTATGAAGGTTTGAAGGATTATGAAAAAGCACTTGAAATTTTTGAAAAACTTGATACCTCAGAAAATACGGCATTTCAGGTTAAATTGAAAATCGCTGAAATCAGAATAAAATTGCGTGATTACGATTCTGCAAAAGATGTCTATATGGGCTTGCTCAAAAAGGGTAAGGTTGATGAAAATATTTATTATGATTTTGCTATTTTGTGCGGACATACGGGCGATAAGGATAAGGCTGAGCAACTTTTGAAAAAAGTTTTGCAGTTAAATCCGAACTTTGCGGCTGCACATAAGGATTTGGCGGTGCTTTATCTTGATTCGAGACTTTTTGACTATGCCAAAGAAGAGTTCGAAAAAGCGGTTGCACTCGACCCTGAAAATCCTTATATCACTTATGAATACGGAAATTATTTTCAAATGACTGGGGATTCAGAAAAGGCTGATGAACTTTATGATAAAGTCTTAGAAGCGATTGCAATGCCGGCGAATATTTTGTTGAATATTGCGTTGAATAAACTTCGCCGTGGTAAAACAGATGAGGCACAAAGCGTTCTTGAATGTGCTTTGAGAGAAGATTCTCAAGATATTGATATACTTTTAAATCTTGGTAAAATCTATTTTATGAAGGGTAATTACGACGCAGCAAAACAAGTTCTTGAAGATGCGATGTTCCTTGATAAAAATCCTGAAGTCGAAAACATGCTCGCTCAAATTTATTTTTCGGAAGAAAACTATCACGATGCAATCGGCTTGTTTGCTGACATTGACAAGAAATACCCTACAAATACGGCAAATTTGATGAACCTTGCAAAATGTGCATTGAAACTTGATAAGAAAAATGATGCAGTTAATTATCTTCACAGATATACAGAAATTTTCCCTGAAGATGCTGAAGCAATTTCAATGCTTGCAGATTTGATTTAAATTTGATATTATATTTTATATTATATTTGCAAGAGGATTTTATGAAGAGAAAAAACATTTTTGCAGAAATTTGGGCTTTTATGTGGAAAAATAAAGCGTATTGGATTTTCCCCGCCATTGTTTTTCTTGTACTTTTAATCTTGTTGATTATTGTAGGAACTTCTCCTGCTTCACCTTTTATTTACACGATTATATAGGTGAATTATGGTAGAGAACCCAACAATTAAAGATTTAAGAAAGTTTAAACTTACGCTTTTGATTCTTCCTGTCATACCATCTGTGATTTTGTATTATAAAAATCACGTTCATTTGGCAATGTTGTTTTTCGAAATCTGCTGGGTACTTTTGTTAACACTATTTGTTGCAAGACTTTTTGGTAAGAATATTGACAAACCGATTTACCATTTTGTAAGAATTATTTTGAAATTTTTAGGAATGGTAATTTCTGCTATTGCACTTACTATTACTTGGATATGTGCAATTTTGCCAACGGCTATAGTTGCTAAGATTAAGGGACGAGATAGGCTTGTTCTCAAAAAGAAGAACGTGAATTCTTATTGGAAAGATGTTAAATCGTCTGAACCGACATACGAAAACCAATATTAGGAGCAATTTTGACATACATTTTAGGATTAAGTTCATATTTTCATGATAGTGGTGCGGCTCTTGTTAAGGACGGTGAAATCATCGCTGCTGCCCATGAAGAGCGGTTTACGAGACATAAACATGACCCTGCGTTTCCTGAAAATGCAATCAAGTTCTGTTTAGATTATGCTGGAATTTTACCCGAGGATTTGAACGGGGTTGTTTATTATGAAAAGCCTTTGATTAAGTTTGAACGTATTTTGGAAACTCAACTTGCATATCCTGAAAAGAGTCTTACCTCTTTCGTTAAGGCGATGCCTGTTTGGTTGAATACGAAACTTCACATGCCTAAAATTATCGACAAAAATTTTGAAAATAGACTGAAATGTCCGATTTATTTTTCAACTCACCACGGTGCACATGCAGCAAGTGCTTTTTATCCTTCGCCGTTTGAAAATGCTGCTTTCATCTGCCTTGACGGGGTAGGTGAGTGGACGACATCATCTTGGGGTGTCGGTTACAACAATGAAATTCATTTTGAACAAGTTATGGAGTTTCCTCATTCTTTGGGGCTTTTGTATTCTGCGTTTACGGGATATTTGGGCTTTCGTGTAAATTCCGGTGAGTACAAGGTTATGGGGCTTGCTCCTTATGGTGAGGATAAATATTCGGATATTATCAGAGAAAATCTTGTAGATATCAAAGATGACGGTTCTTTCTGGCTTAATCAGGAATATTTTGATTACTGCACCGGGGTAAGAATGTATAATTCGAAGTTCGAGGATTTGTTCGGAATGAAGGCTCGAAAATCAGAGAGTGAACTCACTGGCAAGCACATGGACATTGCGAAAAGTTTGCAGGTCGTGACGGAAGAAATTATTCTCAAGATTGCACGAAATGTCAGAAGAGTTTCTGGTGAAAAAAATCTTTGCCTTGCCGGCGGTTGTGCTTTGAATTGCGTTGCAAACGGTAAAATTTTAAAAGAAAATATTTTCGATAATATTTGGATTCAACCAGCGTCGGGTGATGCTGGAGGTGCTTTAGGTGCGGCACTTTGGGCATATTATGAAGTTCTTGATAAAGAAAGAAAAATCATTCTTCCTGATGCTCAAAAAGGAAGTCTTTTGGGAAGTGAATTCTCTGAAGAAGAAATTCAAAAATCGCTCGATAAAATTGGGGCGAAATATCGCAAAATTGACGATGAATTTGGCGAATTGACTCCGCTGATTGCGAAATATATTTCCGAGGGAAAAAGTATCGGACACATGAATGGACGTGCGGAATTTGGCCCGAGAGCACTCGGAAACAGAAGCATTTTGGCTGATGCGAGAAATACTGAAATGCAACGCAAGTTGAATCTTGCGGTTAAAAAACGTGAATCGTTCAGACCTTTTGCACCGACCTGTCTTGAGGAGGATGCGAGCAAGTTTTTCGACGTGAAGGACGGTTTAACAAGCCCGTATATGCTTTTGACGGTTGAAGTTTCGAATGATGTCAGAGTTCCTTTGTCCGAGGACGATACGAACCTTTTCGGTATTGATAAATTGAATGTCGTTCGTTCGAAAATCCCTGCGGTTACGCATGTTGACTATTCTGCAAGATTGCAGACTGTGAATAAAGAAACGAACCCTCGTTATTATTCGATTATTGATGAATTTAAAAAACTTACGGGTTGTTCTGTCGTTGTAAATACTTCTTTCAACGTCCGTGGCGAACCGCTCGTAAATTCTCCCGAAGATGCTTATCGTTGCTTTATGTTCACTGATATTGATGTTCTTGTCGTCGGCAATTTTATCTTGCTAAAAGAAGATCAGCCACCACTTGAAGGCTATCGTGAATATTTGAAAACATTAATCTCTGATTAGTTGAGATGACTGCTTTTTTCGGTTAAAATAACTGTGTTATGAAAAAAAGTTTGTTGTTAATTGACGGGCATGCACTCGCATATCGGTATTATTTTGCACTTGAACGTTCAGGAATGAAAACTGCTGACGGACGTCCGATTTGGGCAGCTTTCGGTTTTTTCAAGTGTATGTTTGATTTGTTGCAGGAAACGAAGGTCAATCCCGACTTGATTGCGGTAACGTTTGATGTGGCAAGGGTTACGTTTAGATGTGATTTGTACCCAGAATACAAGGCAAATCGTGAGTCTATGCCTGCTGATATGCACGAATTGACTGCTCGCCCA
>OMSS01000076.1 GCA_900313795.1 uncultured bacterium
CAGAACTTGCAAAAAGTTTCATCGGCGTATTTATATTATGCTTATTGCTTGGAGTTTGGCTTGCGGCGGGCATTGGCAGACGTGTAATGAAACCGGTCAAAGAATTGGTAAAAGCGACTGGTAAATTTGCGGAAGGTGACCTTTCAGACAGACTTGAAAAATGCAAATACGTTGAATTTAACGAACTTGTTGATTCTTACAACGGCATGGCTGATTCAATCCAAAAATTGTATAGTACGCTTGAACATCAAGTTCAAGAAAGAACGAGACAGTTGAACGATGCGATTAAGGAATTGCAAGATACTCAAGCAATGATGGTTCACTCAGAAAAAATGAAGTCTTTGGGTGAATTGGTTGCTGGTATTATGCACGAAATCAATAACCCGATTAACTTCATTTACGGCAATATGAGCCACTTGAAGAATTATTCGGAAGACTTGTTTGAATTGATTGACGATTTTGACAAATTCAAGGACGATTTGACTCCTGAACATAGGACTGAGTATGAAAAAATGCTCAAAGATATCGATTATGAATTTTTGAAGGAAGATTTGCCTGATTTGATTAAATCTTGCCACGAAGGAACAGAGAGAACGAAAAATATCATCTTGAATCTCAAAGACTTCTCGAGAATGGAAGAATCGGCTATCACAAACGTAGATTTGCCGAAGGAAATCGATTCTACGTTGAACATTTTGAACAACAAATTTAAACACGGTATCACGGTCAAGAAGGATTATCACGACGATGTTCCGAAAATCGAAGCATACGGCGGTCAGTTGAACCAAGTGTTTATGAATATTTTGGACAACGCTGCATTTGCTGTTGAAGGAAAAGAAAATGCCGAAGTTGACATCACGATTAGAAAAGATGCGAAGTTTGCATACATTGAAATCCAAGACAACGGCAAGGGCATGGACGAAGAAACGAAGGACAAAATCTTCAATCCGTTCTTTACAACGAAACCTGTCGGACAAGGTACTGGATTGGGCTTGTCAATCAGTTATAAAGTTATCAAAAACCATAACGGTACGATTGATGTTCAGTCGGAAGTTGGCAAAGGTACTAAATTCACGATAAAAATTCCATTGCTTTTTGAGGCAAGACAAACTGTTGCCGAGGAGAAAAAGAACGACATCGAGGTAATTTAATCCATGGAAATGTATAAGATTTTATTAGTTGACGATGAACCCGATAACCTTGCGTTATTGTATCGGACGTTGCGTGGCAAATATGAAATTACCAAGACGACCTCTCCTGTTGAGGCATTGAAAATTCTTGACGAAAAGCACATTGACCTTGTAATTTCAGACCACAAAATGCCTGAGATGGACGGCGTAGAATTTTTGAAACGAGTTTATGACAAGCATCCTGACACAATGAGATTGCTTGTTACGGCTTATACTGACGCTACTATTTTGATTGATGCAATTAACTATGCGAAAATTTATCGTTACATCAAAAAACCTTATGAACCGAACGAACTTTTGCTCACGGTTTCAAATACGCTCGAATATTTGCAACTCAAATTGGATAATGCGGCGTTGATTAACGACCTCAAGGAACTTTTTGCCGGGACGATTAAGGCGATTATTGAGGCAATGGACGCCAAAGATTCTTTCACAATGGGCAAGAGCAGACGTGTAACTTTTTATACTATGAAAATGGTTAAAAAGTTGGGGCTTGATAACGATACGGCGAATAAAATCGAACTTGCGGCAATGTTGCACGATATCGGTATGATTGGTGTTTCGGACGATATTATTTATAAAGTTGAAAAACTCAATGATAACGATTGGGTGGAAATTAAGAACCACGTTCGTCACGGTGTAAGGATTTTGGAAGATATTAAACAACTCAAAGATGTTGTCGAGTTGATTAAGTATCACCACGAATTTTATAACGGAAATGGTTATCCTGCTGGGCTTTCGGGAGATGCAATTCCACTTGGCTCAAGAATTATCGCAATCGCAGATGCTTATGATGCAATGATTTCAACCCGTGCATATCGTCAACCGAGGAGCGAGGAGCAGGCTATCGAGATTTTGCACAATATGAGAGGTATTCAGTTTGACCCTGATTTGGTAGAAGTGTTTGATAGCATTATTGATGAAGCAAGAGCGGAACTTAAAAAATACGAAGAAGAACATCCGCATTCTGCTGAAAGTTAGTTTTCGAATGAAGAAACCGACATGATTTTGAAAAAAATTCGCAATGAAAAATTTGCGGATTTTTTGTTTTATTAAGATTTTTCCGTGCAAAATTATTTGTGATAAAATGATTTTGCAAATTATTTTATAAGGAATATAAATTATGAGAATGTCACGACTTTTTTTGGAAACTTTAAGAGATTTTCCGGCAGATGCTGAATGCACAAGCCACAAATTCCTCGTTAGAGCAGGATATATCAGAAAATTAACGAACGGTATTTATAACTATTTGCCGTTGATGTGGCGAGTTTTGAAAAAAGTTGAAAAAATTACTCGTGAAGAAATGGATAATGCAGGTGCACAAGAAATTTTGATGCCATTTTTGCAACCCAAAGAACTTTGGGAAGAATCAGGCAGATGGGGTGCATACGGCAAAGAACTTATGCGTGTAAAAGACAGACACGGCAAGGAAATGTGTCTTGGACCAACTCACGAAGAAATTGTAACATTTGTTGCGAGAGAAGGCGTTCGTTCATATAAACAACTTCCTTTGAATTTGTATCAAATTCAATCGAAATTCAGAGACGAAATCCGCCCGAGATTTGGTCTTTTGAGAGGTCGTGAATTCATTATGAAAGACGCATATTCTTTCGATAGAGATGTTGCTGGCATGGAAAAGTCTTATAAAATTATGGCAGATGCTTACACAAGAATTTTCGAACGTTGCGGCTTGGTAACAAAACCTGTTCAATCAGATTCAGGTGCAATTGGCGGAAACGTCAGCCACGAATATATGGTAATCACTCAAACTGATAGCGGCGAAGATAACGTTTTCTATTGCGATGACTGTGATTACGCAGCAAACTCAAACCACGCAATTTCTAATTTGCCTGAAGCAGTTACAGCAGGTGAATGGAATAAGGCTGAAAAGGTTGCAACACCTGACACTGGTTCGATTAAGGAACTTGCTGAATTTTTGAAAATTCCTGAAAGCATTATTTGTAAATGTTTGGTCTATATCGCTGATAAAGAGCCTGTATTGGTCTTGATTAGAGGGGATAAGACCGTTGAAGAAACAAAACTTATGAACGCTTTGGGTGCAAAAGAAGAAATCAGAACGGCTTCAGATGCTGAAATTGCCGAACTTATGGATAAACATGGCTTTGGTGCACGACCTGGATTTATTGGTCCTAAAGGTTTTGATGATATAAGAATTATCGCTGATAACACGGTTAAGGAACTCAAGAATTTTGTTATGGCAGTGAATGAAAATGACGTTCACGTTGTAGGGGCAAACTTTGGCATCGATGTTGACATGCCGAAGGAATTTGCGGACTTGAGATTGGTTGAAGCAGGCGAATTTTGTCCACAATGCGGCAAACCGTTAAAAGTTACAAGAGGTATCGAAGTCGGAAATATTTTCCAATTAGGCACGAAATATTCAGTTCCTATGGGAGCAACATTTACGGACGAAGATGGAAGCGAAAAGCCTTTCGTTATGGGCTGCTACGGTATCGGCATTTCAAGAACGGCAGCAGCAGCAGTCGAAAGACACCACGACGAACACGGTATCAAATGGCCGATTGCGATTGCTCCTTACCATGTAACGGTTATCCCTGTTAACATTCAGGATGAAATGCAAATGAAAATTGCAGAAGAAATTTACGAAAAACTTCAAAAAGAAGGGGTCGAAGTTCTTATCGATGACCGTGACGACAGAGCCGGAGTTAAGTTTAAAGATGCCGATTTGATTGGTATTCCGCTCAGAATTACAGCCGGCAAAACAGTTCAGGAAGGACTTGTTGAATACAAAGTTCGTGAAACGGGTGAAGTTACAAAAATGACACCTGATGAAGCGGTTAAAACTGTTGTGGAAACTGTAAAAGCGGCATTGAACAAATAATGGAAGAAAAGTTGAAATTAACGATTGCACATTTGTATCCGAAATTGCTGAATATTTACGGCGATTTCGGGAATGTGCTTGCATTGAAACGAAGATGTGAGTATCGAAACATCGACTGCGAGGTTGTTTCGGTGAATGTCGGTGATGAGATTGATATTGAAAAAAACGATATTTATTTTATCGGTGGCGGACAAGATAAACAGCAGATTGAAGTTTCAGAGGAAATGCAAAATCGGAAAGAAGTCCTGACCCAAGCGGCAAACGACGGTCGAGTGTTTCTTGCGATTTGTGGTGGTTATCAACTTTTGGGAAAATATTATCAACCTCACGACGGCGAAAAACTTTTAGGCATAGGCGTTTTAGATGCTTATACAGTTGCTGGTGATACAAGGTTTATCGGAAATGTTACAGCAGAGACAGATTTTCTTGAGCCGAAAACCCTTGTGGGCTTTGAAAATCACGCTGGATTGACTTATCTTGAAGAAGGTACTGTTCCGCTAGCGAAGGTTGTCGTTGGAAATGGAAATAATTCCAAAGACGGTGGCGAAGGTGCAAGGAAGAATAATGTTTTTGGCACATATCTTCACGGCTCAGTTTTGCCGAAAAATCCTCATTTTACGGATTATTTGATTAAAACAGCACTCGAGGTCAAATATCAAAAACCGATAGAACTTGAAAAACTTGACGATACGATTGAGATGAATGCTCACAATGATTTAATCAATAAAAAATATTAATTTTATTTTCCGTGAATTTTTTTTCGCAATTCAGCAAGTTTAGAGAGTTCCTGTTCGTTCAAAAGAGCCTGATTGCCGATAATTTTTGAGTAAACGTAAGTTTTTGCGTAAGTTTCAGCGGTTTCGATTTTGTGAAAAGCGTTTGTTAAATCAGAACCGCCCGAAACGATACCGTGGTTTGCCATTAAGACTGTGTCATAGTCGACAAATTCTTTGACTGTGTTGTCAACGAGTTGTTGAGAGGACGGCATTGCGTAAGGTGCAACGGGAATTTTGCCGAAATAGATGATATTTTCTGCAATAATCGGGGCGGAAAGTTCTTTTCTGCAAGCCGCAAACGCAGTGGCGAAGGGCGAATGGCAGTGAATAATCGCCTTGATGTCAGGACGTAATTTGTAAATTGCAAGGTGCATTTTCTTTTCTGACGAAGCCTTTTTGCCGTTTTCAAGTTCGTTGCCGTCGAGGTCGATTTCGACAACATCGTCTTCGCTCAAAAATCCGAGAGCCGTACCTGTCGCCGTAATAAAAACAGACTTGCCGTCGAAAACGCTTATGTTTCCTGACGTTGCAGAGGTCAAATCTTTGTCATATAACAATTTTCCGAATTTTACGACATCTTTTTTCACCCGAAACTCCTTTTTTGTAAATTATAGCAAATTTTTTGGGCAATCTCAATCGAAAAATGACTAAAATGAAAAGGATTTTATTTTCTAAATTTTGAACCTTGCTTAGTGCCACGACGTTCAAATTCTTTTTCCATTTTGCCGACGAGTTCGAGTTTTTTGCCGAGCCAACGTGGTTGTATGCGGATTTCTCGTTTGCCGTTTCCGGCGAGCCTTTGGACAATCATTTCGGGCGGAAGATATTCTAAAAAGTCGCAAACCGTTGTGATGTAATCATCTTCAGACATTAGATTGATTTTTCCGTCGTTAAACATTTTGTGAATTTTTGTTCCTTCCATGACTGCAAGCATGTGAATTTTTATACCGTCAATGCCCATGCTTGCAAGTGTTTTGGCTGTTTGCATCATATCGTCGTAAGTTTCATTAGGTAAGCCTAAAATAACGTGTGCACAAACGGTCAAACCTCTTTCTTTTGACTTTTTGCAAGCCTTTTCAAAGCAAGCAAAATCATGACCACGGTTGATAAATTTTAATGTTTTTTCATGGACGCTTTGAATTCCGTATTCGACTTGTATGAAACGATTTCCGACGTTGTATGACGAGATTAAATCAAGTTTTTCATCATCTACACAATCTGGTCGGGTTCCGATAGACATTCCAACAATATCGTCGATGAAAACTCTGTCATAGAGGTCTTTTAGGTCACTTACCGGCTTGTAGGTATTTGTGTACGCTTGAAAATATGCTAGGAATTTTTCTGCGTGATATCGATTTTTGATTTTTTGCATACCGACATGAAGTTGTTCTTCAATGGGCAAAGTTGGGGAATATAGCCTTGAAAAACTTCCACTGTCATCACAAAAAATGCACCCTTCTGAAGAGAGTGTTCCGTCTCTGTTTGGACAGGAAAAACCCGCATCGAGGGTGACTTTGTAGACTTTTTGACCGAATCTTTTCTTTAAAAATTCGCTAAATGTCAAATAATAGTCGCTCATTAATTTTCTTGTTCTTCGTGTTGACCGTTGATAGGTGGGTA
>OMSS01000112.1 GCA_900313795.1 uncultured bacterium
TAAATATCCGCAAGATTAAAAAAATCAAATATATTAACTAAAATCCAAATATTATAAATCTTGTCCGTTTTTAATATTTTGGAATTGATTTTCTCTTGAAATAACAACTTTTCCTGAACGAACAAGTTCTCTGATACCGATAGGTCTCAAAAGTTCAATCAACGAGCGGATTTGACGTTCATCACCGAACGCTTGCAAAGTATAAGAACGGTTCGTTACGTCGATAACTTTTGCGTTAAAAATTTCCGCAATTCTCAAAATTTCAGAACGATTTTCTTCTTTCGCCGAAACTTTACACATAATAAATTCACGTTCAATACAATCCGCAACGGGCAAATCCATAACCTTAATCGTCGGAATTAACCTATTCAACTGCTTTGTAATCTGTTCAATAACCTTATCGTCACCGTTTGTCACGATTGTAACTCGAGAATAATCAGTATCCAAAGTCGGTGCAACGGTCAAACTTTCGATGTTATAACCTCTGCCTGAGAACAAATCACTTATTCTTGAAAGCACACCTGCTTCGTTTCTTACGAGAATTGAAATTGTATGTATCATAATTTACCTTTAACCTTTTTCGACGGGAGAATCGTTTGACATAAGAACGTGGTTGAGTGAATCACCTGCAAGTACCCACGGATAAACCATTTCAAACGGTTCAACTCTGAAATCAATCAAGACCGGACGTCTTGCTTCAATAGCCTTTTTAAGGGTCGGAACAACGTCCTCTTCCTTGTCAACCAAGAAACCTAACGCACCGTACGCTTCAGCCAATTTTACATAATCGGGTGAAGAAATTTTTGTTTGCGAATAATGTTCGTTAAAAATTCTTTCTTGCCATTGACGAACCATTCCAAGCCAGCCATTGTTAATAATTGCAACGATTACGGGGATATTGTAATCCACGCAAGTTGCAAGTTCTTGAATATTCATCTGAATACTTCCGTCACCGGCAACGTTAATAACGACCTTATCTTTCATCGCAATGCTCGCACCCATTGCAGCAGGGAAACCAAATCCCATTGTTCCCAAACCGCCTGACGTTACGAATTGACGAGGGTGAGTGAAGTTATAAAGTTGTGCCGTCCACATTTGGTGCTGACCAACCTCCGTACAAATGATTGCATCCATATTCTTCGTGACATAATTAATGTCATGAATAACATCAACAGGGTTCAACAAGCCTGTATTTGCCGATTTTGGCGGTTCATACTTTTTACGCTCTTGAACTGTCAAGAACCATTCGTCCTTTGCCTCAAGATTTATGTCATATTTTTCTTCGTTATATTCGTTCAACATCGCCGTGAGTACGCTCTTTGCATCCCCTACAATAGGAATGTCAACTCTGACGTTCTTCGCAATCGAACAAGGGTCGATATCAACGTGGATAACTTCCGCATTCGGTGCAAATTTCTTGAGACTTCCCGTAATTCTATCGCTAAATCTCGTACCGATTGCAAAAAGTACATCGCAATCATAAACTGAAAGGTTTGCAGCATATTCACCATGCATACCCATCATACCAAGAGAAAGCGGATTATCTTTCGGGAAAACACCAATGCCCATCAAAGTATTCGTTACAGGAACATGCAATTTATTAGCAAGTTCTTGAAGTTCTTTCGAGGCATCAGAATGAACAATACCGCCCCCTGCAATGATTACAGGCTTTTTAGCCTTGCAAAGAAGTCTTAACGCTCTTGAAATTTGTTTCGGGTGACCGTCATAAGTCGGGTTATATCCAGGAAGTTTAACCTTGTCTGGCCAAACAAATTCTGTCTTTGACGTCAAAATATTTTTCGGCAAATCAATTACAACAGGACCTGGTTTACCGGTCGTCGCAATATAAAACGCTTCCTTGATAATATGAGCCAACTGTTTAACATCTTTAACAAGATAGTTATGTTTGCAGCAAGAACGTGTAATACCAACAATATCAGCCTCTTGAAAAGCATCATTTCCGATTTGTGACAAACCAACTTGTCCGGTGAAAACAACAATCGGATAAGCATCATAGTAAGCATTTGCAATACCTGTAATCGCATTACAAGCCCCAGGACCGGATGTCACAAAAGCAACCCCGGGTCTGCCCGAAACTCTTGAATATCCTTCTGCTGCGTGAATTGCGGCTTGTTCGTGACGAACAAGATAATGCTTGATATCTTTACATTCGTAAAGTGCATCATACAAATTCAGAATTGAACCTCCAGGATAACCGAAAACTTCGTCGACGCCTTCTTTTTTAAGACATTCTAACAAAATTTGTGCCCCTGTCATTACGTTTGTTTTTTGTTCTGTATCAGGCATATCTTACTCCAAATTATAAATTCGCTTGTTTTCTCAAGTCGTCTGCTTTATCCGTGTGTTCCCAAGGAACATCAATGTCTGTACGGCCCATGTGTCCGTATGCCGCCAATAATTGATAGAATTTGCCACCGTTTTTCTTCGGCAAGTTTCTCAAATCAAATTGGTTAATAATCGCATACGGTCTCAAATCGAAATTCTTTTCGATTAAATCCATAATTTCGTCATCAGAAATTTTTCCCGTACCAAAGGTGTCAACCATAATCGAAACAGGTTTAGCAACACCGATTGCAAATCCCAATTCGATTTCGCATTTATCAGCAAGTCCGGCAGCAACAATGTTTTTCGCAACATATCTTGCAGCATAAGCAGCAGAACGGTCAACTTTTGTAGGATCTTTTCCGCTGAATGCACCGCCACCGTGACGTGAATAACCACCATAAGTATCAACAATGATTTTTCTACCTGTCAAACCGGCATCGCCCTGCGGGCCGCCGATTACAAAACGTCCTGAAGGATTAATGAGAAGTTTTGTATTTTCTTCAATATTCAAAGTGCTTTCCGCAAAAACAGGCTTGATAACAAGTTCAATCATATCTTTTCTGATAATTTCTTGAACTTTTTCGTTATCCGTTTCACCGTTGATTTCGGGGTCGTGTTGAGTTGAAATAACAACCGTTTCAATCCTTACAGGCTTGTTATTTTCATATTCAACCGTAACTTGTGATTTTCCATCAGGTCTCAAATAATGAACAAGACCTTGTTTTCTAACATCAGCAAGTCTTTTTGAAAGTTTGTGTGCCAAACTGATTGGAAGAGGCATGAGTTCAGGGGTTTCGTTGCAAGCAAACCCGAACATAATACCTTGGTCGCCTGCACCGATATCTTCTGTTTCGGTTATTGAAGTATTTGCGTTGTTGTCTCTTGATTCAAACGCTTTGTTTACACCGCCTGCGATGTCGACAGATTGTTCATCAATACTTGTCAAAACCGCACAAGTCGTAGCATCGAAACCGCCGGATGATTCACCGATGTATCCGATGTTCTTGACTGTTTCTCTGACGATGTGTGGTATATCGACATAACAATCTGCTGTGATTTCACCGCTTACCAAAACCATACCAGTCGTAACCGACGTTTCTGCTGCAACTCTTGCTTGAGGATATTTGCATAAAAAATTATCCAAAATCGCATCAGAAATTTGGTCACATACCTTGTCGGGGTGTCCTTCTGTTACTGATTCAGAAGTAAATAAATATTTTTTAGAACTCATTTTCTCTTCCTTTTGTTTTCACCAAAACAAACCCGTCAGCACTAACCCCCTCAAAAAAAGAATTAAGCCGTCGAGATTGCTTTGATTCTTGAATTTTCTTAATCTGTTATTAACCTCTTAAATTGAGTTTTTTAACAAGATCTCTGTAGCCTTGAAGATTTTTATCTTTAAGGTATGAAAGAAGGCTTTTTCTGTGACCAACCATCATAAGCAAACCACGTTTGCCGCCGAAGTCTTTTTTGTTAACCTTCAAGTGTTCTGTAAGTTCGTTAATTTTTTCTGTCAAAAGAGCAATTTGAACTTCTGTTGAACCAGTGTCTTGTTCGTTTTTGCCATACTTTTTAACGATATCTTTTTTGTTTTTCAAATTAATCGACATTATTTTTTCCTTTGTTAATAGTCGTCTTCCGTTGTAGTCATATCATACTTACTGAAAATTTCTTTTCAAGCACTTTATTCGACACAAATTTAAAACAGTCCCAAAATTCAGCCATAACGGCATTTTTCAGAAAGTAAAGTTTAATTAAAAAATAAAAAAACAAGCATGCTCAAAAAGACTTACGATAAAATTTTAAACATGACGTTGAACAGATATTTTTACGTTGTAAAATAAAGTTATTGAACGGAGAAATAAAAATGGAAGAAATAAGAGTAAGAATAGCACCGTCACCGAGCGGAAACTTGCACATCGGTACGGCAAGAACAGCACTTTTTAACTATTTGTACGCTAAAAAAACAGGCAGCAAATTTATTTTAAGAATTGAAGATACAGATGCCGAAAGAACAAGTCAAGCATACATCGATAACATTTTCGACAGTTTGAAGGCATTAGGCTTGAACTGGGACGAAGGCCCTGATGTTGGCGGTCCTTACGGTCCTTATACACAATCAGAAAGATTTGATATTTACCCGAAA
>OMSS01000082.1 GCA_900313795.1 uncultured bacterium
CGTCGTTTGCTTTAGTTGCAAATTCAAAATTTGCTCCCAAAAACTTTTCAATTTTGTTTTTGTTCCTGCGGAAAATTCGTCGTAATTGTCGATGTCGAGAAGAATTTCAGAAACAGGAATTTCCATTTTTGCAGAAATTTCCATAAGTTTTTTGACCGTTGTATCACCTAACGAACGCTTCGGCTTGTTGATAATTCTTGTCAAACTTTGAGAGTCTGACGGGTTTGAAATCAACTTCAAATAAGCGACAATGTCCTTGATTTCTTCTCTGTCATAGAATTTTTGACCGCCGACAACTTTGTATGGAATCGAGCGAGCCATGCATGCTTCTTCAAGTTTTCTCGATTGAGAGTTTGTTCGGTACAAAACGCAACATTCAGAAAGTTTGTAACGACCGGTCAAATCACGGACGTTTCGCATAATGTAATCCGCCTCGTCATCGTCATCTCCGCCTTCGTAAATCTCGATTTTTTCCCCTTCACCAAGGTTCGAATAAAGATTTTTTTCAGTACGCTCCATATTATTTTTGATGACAGCGTTCGCCGCCTGCAAAATCATGCCCGTCGAACGGTAATTTTGCTCAAGTTTAATCATCTGTGCATCAGGGAAATTTACCTGCATGTTGAGCAAAATCCGATAATCTGCACCACGCCAACTATAAATCGATTGGTCAATATCACCAACCGTGCAAAGGCTTCTCTTTACTGGCTTATACATCGGGTCGTCGTTTGTGTAAATCGACTTGATAAAATTATATTGAGCAAGGTTTGTGTCTTGAAACTCGTCAACAAGAATGTGCTTAAAGCGTTGAAAATACTTCTCTCGAACCTCTTTGTTATTTTTCAAAAGTTCGCATGCCATAAGGAGCATGTCGTCAAAATCCACGGCGTTGTTGAGTGCGAGTTGATTTTGATATTCCGTATAAACCCTCGAAAACTGTTCGTCACGATATGACCTTGCCCTAGAAGCGTAATCGTATGCGGTTATCATTCTGTTTTTTGCGTCCGAAATCACCGTTCGAAGTTGCTTTATTGGATAGACTTTTTCGTCCATGTTCAACTTTTTTAAGGCATTTTTGATAATCGTATTCATGTCGGTGTCGTCATAAATTACGAAATTTTTCTCGTATTTTTTGCCGTCTTTCGAAACGTATTTGTCGATGTCTGTTCGCAAAATTCTTCCTGCAATACCGTGAAAAGTGCCGACCCACATGCGTTTGACACATTCTTCACCAAGCCATTTTGCAAGTCTTTCCTTCATCTCTTTTGCGGCTTTGTTTGTAAATGTTACCGCAAGAATTTCATAAGCCGAAACACCCGATTGAACAAGGTTTGCAATCCTTGATGTCAAAACTTTTGTTTTTCCGCAACCTGCACCCGCAAGGATAATTAATGTACCCTCATTGTGCTGAACAGCCTGCTTTTGCTCGTTATTTAATCCCTCAAGTAAATTTACCATGTTCTCCACCTTGCTTACTGAAAGCATGATACCGCAAGCAGACATGCTTTTCCAAAAATCAAGATGTTATTATAACTTTTTTAAAGCAATAGGCAAAATGGCTGTTTTACGGGCGATTTGAATTTTTTGCAAAAAAAAATCAAGCACATCTTTGCTTGACTTTAAATTAACTTCTCTCTCTCTCAAGTTGTTGCGATGAATCAAATTCTCTGATTAATTCAAAGCAACTAATTTTGTTTTAATTCCCATATCGGAACTCATAGTTTTGGCATTGGAAATAGCCATGGCACGTCTTTTTTTAGCACCTTGGAGCAAGAATTCTACACAACTTGAAATATTATTTTCAGATACCTTAAGTTTCTTAATCATTCTGCTGTTCCCTATTAACTACATAATGTTTATCGGCAAAAAGACATGAAACTTTAGGATTTTTTGTTGTTTTGTTAAGATTTATTTACAAAATATTCTTTTTGTTATAATTCAAATCACATTTTTGTTGCAAACATTGGACTTTCTCCATTTTTATTAATGTCAAACTCTTTTCGGTTCGTATTAAGCAAAAAAAATGCCGTCGCATTCGCAACGGCTAAATCTCTTTTTTCCCAAATTCACTATTTTACTATTTAACTGCGGCTATCATTTTGCCGACACCCATATCGGAATTTACCGATTTTGCACACATAAGTGCGTTTGCTCTCCTCTTCTGTGCACCTCTCAATAAGAATTCTACTGAACCTGAGATATTATTATTGGATGTGCTTAACTTCTTTATCATTTTATAAACCTTTTAAAAATCTGTTTCACTTACATTTTTGTTATCGGCTCGGAAAAATAAAAACTTTAATCTCTTCTTTTAAAATGTTACAAAAACTTAATAATTCTTTCCTCAAAATGGCTTAAAAAGTAAATAAATCAAAGGTTTTTGTTTTTCATGAAGTACGTTAAGAAATTGACGCAGTATTTTGCTTATGGTTTTTTAGCCAAAAATGTTCATATAAATTTTATGTATTAAAGAATTATGACATTTTGACGATATTAAAAATATAGATAACAGGTGTAATGTTAAATGGCTGTAAAGTTCGGTAAATTTACTCAAAAAATTCAGGAAAAGTTGCAAGAGTCAAAACTTGCGGCAAAAGTCGCTGACGTTGGCAAAGCAAAGGCTGAAAGTATTTTTAACAAGATAACTCAAAAGGTACAAGAATCTGAAGCCGCTCAAGAAGCATCTTCTCCAAAAGTTGAGGAAGAAGAATATACTGAAGAAGAAAAGAAAACGACCGCTCTAGATGTATTGAAAAATATTAACGATTTCTTCTCTGACAATTCAATTACAGGTATTTTAAAGAGCGTTTTAGATACTGAAAGAGGCGATATCAGCGATATTGACGGCAATAATTACATTACCCGTGACACAGCAAGAGAAACTAAAGACAGCAATGACAGTTTTGAAGATTATTGCAAATCCATCGGTTTGGATTTGGGTAATTCAACAAACGATAAAGTCACGGCTGCTTATACAAAATATACTCAAAGAATTGCCGAAAAGAACGAATTTAATGAACTTTACGACCTTATGAATAGCGATTCTTCTTTGTCCTCGAAACTTGATGACAAAGTAAAAATCGGCGGTTCGTTGGTTAACAAGTTGTTTGAAGGTTCATTGAGTGATTTCCACGATGACATTGCAGAAACTGGTGCATTCAAGACAGACGGCGAATCTGGTGGAATATTATATAACAAAAAATTTGATACAAAAATTTCGGCTGGACTTGAACAAATGAAGAAACTTTTGGACGATCCGAATGTTTCTGATGAAATCAGAACGAAGGCTGATGAGATTATTCAAAAATATGAAAATCAAGAAAAAGTTGCAATCGGCAGACGTGACGGTGGTTCAATCAATATTAATTCTGAAATTGACGAACGTGTAACTCAAGCAGGCACGGGCGATTGCTACCTTTTGGCAACTTTGAACAGTTTGCAAGAAACTGAAAACGGCAAACAAATTATCAAAGACTCAATCATTGACAACAAAGATGGTTCTTACACAGTAAAACTCAATGGTGTCAACATGTCTTACACCTTCTCGACAGAAGATATTGAAGATGCCGAAAAGAAACTTATTGACGGAACATTGGGCGGCGGCGCAGTTGTAGGTTCGGGGTCTGACAGATATTCGAATGGTGATGACGATGCGATGCTCATCGAAATGGCTGTCGAAAAATTTAGAGACGGAATTTATGATGGCTCGATTGCAGTTAACGAAGAATGGCCGGATTACGCAAGCAGTACGGTTTCTAAAGAAAAGCATGATAAAGGTTTGAGTTCTTTGAACAGTGGCTGCATGAATCAAGTATTGTACCTCTTGTCGGGTGTAGAAACTACAACGGCAAGCAAAGAAGATGTTCCGAGCACGCTTGATGCAATTCAAAAAGATATTGAAGAAAATGGCGGTCAATATGCCCTCTACGCAGGTGTTACCGCTAAAAATGGCTACACCGAAGATGAAAACGGAAAATATTACATCAAAGATGGAAAATACGAAGAGGTAACATCGTCAACTCCTGCAGATGAGAAACGTTATAGTTTCACCGGTGCAGGCTCAAATGATATGTATATCAAAGATCCGAATGGCAGATGCTACAAAGACGAAAATGGCAGATACAGAGTTGTAAACGACAAAACTCCTGCTAATGCAGAAAGATACTCTACGATAGGCTCTAGCGGAATTACCCTCGGTGACAAGTCTAATTATTTGAAGATTTCAAATAACGCAACAGGTAACCACGCTTTGAGTATTGTCGGTATTACAGATGATACGGTTACAATCATCAATCCTTGGGATTCTGACAAAATTGTCGAAGTTCCAAGAGACGATTTTGAAGGTTATATGTATCAACTTCAATACGCTAAATTGCCTGCAAAATCAAAAACAGTTGCTTAATCAAAACATTAAAATAAAAAACGGTGAACAAAATAGTTCATCGTTTTTTTTTCCCAAAATAGTATGAGTCCGATAGACCAAACAATAAAAAAGATAAATCTTCTTTCGCAACCCCGAATGGTGTTTGGATTTCGTATCGAACTCACATTTATATTATACAACTGTTTGTAGTGGGTTTAATCCTACTCGAGTATAGAATTATATATATAAATCAGACTAAAGTATTAAATCTTTAGTCTGATTTATAATTGTGGTCAAAACACTTATGATTAGAGGTTTTTGACGATTAAGTCACCCATTTCTTTTGTTCCGACTTCTTTCATACCTTCTGACATGATGTCTTTAGTGCGGTAGCCTGCTTTGAGGACTTTTTTGACGGCATTTTCGATGTCGTCATTTGCTTGAGAATTTTTCAAGCCATATTTCAAAAGCATGCCTGCTGAAAGGATTGTCGCAATCGGGTTAGCGATGTTTTGATTTTTGATATCGGGGGCTGAACCGTGGATAGGTTCGAACATTCCTGGACCGTCTGCACTCAAAGATGCACTCGGGAGCATGCCCAAAGAGCCTGTAAGCATTGAGGCTTCGTCTGACAAAATATCGCCGAAGATGTTACCTGTAACGATAACGTCGAATTGTTTCGGGTCTCTAATCAATTGCATAGCTGCATTATCAACGTACAAGTGTGAAAGTTCGACTTCGGGGTAATCTTTTGCAACTTCTAAAACAACTTCTCTCCAAAGTCTTGAAACATCAAGAACGTTTGCTTTATCAACTGAGCAAAGTTTTTTGTTTCTGAGCATTGCTGTTTCGAAAGCGATTTTTGCGATACGACGAACTTCGTCTTCCCAATAAATCATGTTGTTGTAGCCGACTTTTTTTCCGTCTTTAACTTCGACACCTTTAGGTTCACCGAAATATACATCGCCTGTGAGTTCTCTGACAATCATAACGTCAACGCCTTGAACGATTTCTGGTTTCAAGGTTGAAGAAGAAATTAATTCGTCAAAAACTGTTGCGGGACGAAGGTTTGCAAATAAGTTCAAGCCTTTTCTGATTCCCAAAAGAGCTTTTTCCGGACGAACTGCAGGAGGAAGAGTGTCGTACTTCCAATCACCTACTGCTCCAAGCAATACAGCATCAGATTTTTTAGCAATTTCAAGCGTTTCATCAGGGAGAGGAACACCGTATTTTTCGTATGCACAACCGCCGATGAGTGCTTTTGTGAAGTTGAATTTCATGTCATATTTTTTGCCAACGGCATTCATGACTTTTACTGCTTCATCTGTGACTTCGGGGCCGATTCCGTCTCCGCCGAGTAAACAAATATTGTATTCTTTCATTATCTTACTCCTAACTTTTTAGCGGTATAATTAACCAAACCGCCCTCGTTGATGAGATTTTGAATAGCCTCAGGGAATTTGTTGCAAACGTATTCTTTTCCAGTTGTGAGGTTTTTGATTTTTCCTTCAGAGAGGTTAACTTCGATTTCGTCACCTTTTGAACATTCGTCAGAGAATGTTGGGTGTTCCAAAATCGGCAAACCGATATTGATTGAGTTTCTGAAGAAAATTCTTGCGAAAGTTTTTGCGATGATAACGCTTATGCCTTATGCTTTAATTGCAATAGGAGCATGTTCTCTTGAACTTTGTTCTGCAAGTTCTTTAGGTTCTGATGTGTTTAAATATCTTGCAGGTATGATAACGTCCGTGTCTACGTCGTTTTCGTACTTCCAAGTCTTTCCTTTGAGTATATTATCCATATAACCCCCTTTACAAATACTATAAAAATATTATATACTGAACATATAGAATTTGAACTTTAATTATCAAATTCAATGGAGAAATTAAAATGAACGAAAATATTGGCGTTAACGCAGGAAAAATCTGGCAATATTTAGAACAAAACGGAGAATCAAAAATCGTTAGAGTAAAAAGAGAACTCAAACTCTCTTCTTGTGAACTTTATTTGGCTCTCGGTTGGCTTGCTCGTGAGGGTAACGTCGCTTTTTGTAAGAAAGGATTTTTCATGTGGGTTAAATTAGTTTAACCGCAAATCCGAAGAATTTATAAAAAGACGACGTAAGTCGTCTTTTTTTTGTGTAAAATTATAATGTAACGAAAGGACAAATATGTTTGTAAAACACAAAAACTACAATTTACCTGATAAAGACGGATTCTTTGGGGAATTTGGCGGAATGTTCGTTCCTGAAAATTTCAAACCCGTACTTCGAAAATTAGACGAAGAATTTGAAAAGGCAATTAAAGACGAAAATTTTGAAAAAGAAGTTTATGAATTATTGAAGGAATACTCAGGACGTCCGACCCCGTTGTATTTTGCGAAGAGATTGACCGAACATTATGGCAAGGGAAAAATTTATCTCAAACGTGAAGATTTGAATCACACAGGTGCACACAAGATTAATAACGTAATCGGACAATGTTTGCTCGCAAAGAGAATGGGAGCACATAAGGTTATTGCGGAAACGGGTGCGGGACAACACGGGGTTGCAACTGCTACTGTTGCGGCACTTTTGGGTCTTGAATGCGAAATTTTTATGGGCGAAACCGATATGTTCCGTCAACGTTCAAATGTTGATAGAATGAGATTATTGGGAGCAAAAGTCAACTCTGTTTCTCAAGGTACGAAAACACTTGCAGATGCTTGCGACGCTGCGATTGAATATTGGTTGAATCATGCTGACGAAGTCTTTTATGTTTTAGGCTCGGCAGTAGGCCCTCACCCTTATCCGAAAATGGTTCACGCTTTCCAATCTGTTATCAGTGTTGAATCAAGACAACAAATTTTGGAAAAAGAAGGACGTTTACCTGATTATGTAGTTGCTTGTATTGGCGGCGGTTCGAACGCTATTGGTGCATTTGCGGCATATTTGGAAGATGAAAATGTCAAATTAATCGGTGCAGAAGCAGCAGGTGAAGGTGCTGATACAGACCATACAGCAGCAAGTTTGACCAAAGGTAAAAAGACTTATCTTCACGGCATGTACCAATATGTTTTGGTTGATGAAGAAGGAAATCCGAGAGAATCTTACAGCATTTCGGCAGGTTTGGATTACCCCGGTTGCGGTCCTGAACACTGTTATTTGCACGACACGGGACGGGCTGAATACTTCCCGATTACGGATACCGAGGCTATTGAGGCTTTTGAAAGATTGTCGAAGTTTGAGGGTATTATTCCTGCAATCGAATCTTCACATGCCTTAGCATATTTGGAATATTTAATGCCAAAAACGAACAAAGATGATATTATAATCGTAAATGTTTCGGGGCGTGGTGATAAAGATACTGAAAGAATATTAGAAATATTGACACAAAGGAAGTTATGGATAAAATCGAAGAAAAATACTTAGAACAGGCAAAAAAGTTAGGTCGTGATTGCGAAATTTTGCCGGGTGGTGTCGAAGAATTGGCACGAAAATTGCAAAGAGCAGATAAAACAGGTAAACCGCTCAAAATCAAATTGGGAATGGATCCTTCAAGACCCGATTTGCACCTTGGACATACTGTTGTAATGCGTAAAATCAGAGAATTTCAAAAATTAGGTCATACGCTTCAACTCTTGGTTGGTGGTGCAACGGCAATGATTGGCGACCCTTCTGGAAAATCGGAAACACGTCCTGCACTTACTCTTGAACAAGTTAAGAAAAATGCACAAACATATTTTGACCAAATTTCTAAAGTTATTGACGTCCAGTCGGCAGATGTTTTGAACAATGCCGATTGGCTTCACAAAATGACTTTGCCCGATATTATCGGACTAGCTTCAAAAGTTACGGTCGCACAAATTATGACTCGTGATGATTTCAGCAAGCGTTACAAAGAAGGCTTGCCGATTGCAATTCACGAATTTTTCTACCCGCTTATGCAGGCATACGATTCAGTTGTATTGGATTGCGATATCGAACTTGGCGGAACTGACCAAAGATTTAACACTTTGCTCGGTCGTGAAATGCAAACTGCTTACGGCAAGGAAGAACCGCAAATCGTAATGCTTTTGCCGTTGCTTGAGGGTACGGACGGTGTTAAAAAGATGTCAAAATCTTATCCTGAACACTGTATTAGCCTTTGCGATAAGCCATCTGATATGTACGGAAAAATCATGTCTGTACCTGATGAATTGTTGTTAAGATATTATTCGTTGTTGACGGATTTGTCGAACGAGGACATTGCGAACATCAAAAAGCGTCTGGAGACGGAAAATCCCCGTGATTTGAAGATGCAGTTGGGTCACATTATTGTTGAAATGTATTACAACACTGAAGAAGCCGACAAGGCTCAGGCAGAGTTTGTAAATGTAGTTCAAAATAAAGGTGTTCCATCAGATGTTCCTGAGTACAAAATCGTTGCGGACACAACGGTTGCTGAAATCGTTATGACGAACAAACTTGTCGAAAGCAAAGGTGAGTTGAAAAGACTTGCGGCTCAAGGCGGTTTGAAGATGAACGATGAAAAATGTTCCGACATCAATACGGCGGTCACTTTAGACATGCTCCCTGTTGTACTTAAAGTCGGAAAAAGAAAGTTCTGTAAGGTCGTAAAATAATGAAAATTTATGAAAATTTAACTGAGTTAATCGGAAATACCCCTCTTATAAAAATCAATAAAATCAATGACGGAAACGCTCAAATCTGTGTCAAGGCTGAATATTTCAACCCTACGAACTCCGTAAAAGACAGAGCCGCATATTATATGCTCAAATGTGCTTTTGAACAAGGAGAAATCGACAAAGATACCGTGATTATTGAGCCGACAAGCGGTAATACTGGTATCGGACTTGCGATGTGTGCTGCCGTTTATGGTATGAAGTTGATTTTGACCATGCCCGAATCAATGAGTGAAGAAAGAAAGAAAATTCTTCGTGGTTTCGGTGCGGAACTCATTTTGACTCCTGCAAAAGCAGGCATGCAAGGTGCTGTTGACGAGGCGTTGAATTTGATGATGAAGTATAAAAATTCATTTATGCCGTCGCAGTTTACAAATCCGAACAATTCAAAAATCCATTATTTGACGACTGCTGAAGAAATTTGGGCTGACACAGACGGAAAAGTTGACGTATTTGTATCGGCTTTTGGCACAAGTGGCACACTCACTGGCGTTTCAAAGAGATTGAAAGAATTAAATCCGAATGTTTATACTGTTGGGGTTGAACCTTTTGAAAGTCCTCTTTTGACGGAAGGTAAGGCAGGAAGCCACGGTATTCAAGGTATTGGAGCAAATTTTGTTCCGGAAATTCTTGATAAAAATGTGGTGAACGAATTTTTGGACGTTAAAACAGAAGATGCTTTGAAGTATGCAAAACTTTGTGCAACAAAAGAAGGTATTTTGTGCGGAATTTCTTCCGGAGCGGCACTTTATGCGGCAGTTCAACTTTCAAAACGAGAAGAATTTAAGGACAAATTAATTGTCGCAATTCTCCCCGATTTCGGTGAAAGATATTTGTCTACAAAACTTTTCGAGAATTAATATGCGACTGTTAAAAAGAACAATTACACAGATAAAAGAAGATATTAAGACGATTTATGACAAAGATCCTGCGGCGAGAAATCTTGCAGAGGTGATTTTTTGTTATCCTGGCTTGCACGCATTGATTTGCCACAGGATTTGCCATAAATTGAATTATTGGAAAATCCCGTTTATTCCGAGATTGATTTCGCAAATTTCGAGATTTTTCACGGGAATTGAAATTCACCCTGCTGCAACAATCGGTCACAGATTTTTTATTGACCACGGAATGGGCGTAGTTATTGGGGAAACGACTGTTATTGGTGACGATGTTTTGATTTATCAAGGGGTAACTCTTGGCGGCACGGGCAAAGAGGCCGGAAAACGTCACCCGACGATTTGCAACGATGTTGTAATCGGTGCTGGTGCAAAAGTTTTGGGAAATATTATGATTGGCACTGGTGCAAGAATTGGTGCAGGTTCGGTCGTGATTGATTCAGTTCCTGAGCATGCCACTGTTGTTGGTATTCCGGGTAGAATTGTTCAACAAAAAGTCTATGTTGACGGGCAACTTCAACACAACAGAATTCCCGACCCTGTTGCTTGTCAGTTGAACAGATTGAAATATGAGATTGTCGATTTGAAAGACGATGTTGAAAAGTTGAAAAATAAGTAGATATCTGTCTGTTGAGGTGAATGTTGGCGATTGAGTATGATTTAACTGTTGTTATTCCTTGTTTGAACGAAGAAACCACCATCGGCTTGTGCGTTCAAAAAGCGTTGGATTGTGTCAGAAACCACAATATTAATGCTGAAATTGTCGTGTCTGACAATGGTTCGAGTGACAAATCTGTTCAAATTGTAGAAGATTTTAACCTTCCGAATGTCAGAGTGGTTCACTGTTGTGAAAAAGGTTACGGAAACGCTCTCAAGGCGGGATTTTTGTCTGCTAATGGAAAATATATTTTGATGGGTGATGCGGACGATACTTATGACATGTCTAAAATCCATGAATTCTATGAAAAGGTTGTTTCTGACGAAAATATTTCTATGGTAATCGGCTCGAGATTTCGTGGAAAAATCGAAAAAGGGGCTATGCCTTTTTTGCATAAATACCTCGGAAATCCAGTCATTACAATGCTTATTAATGTGCTGTTCGGCGTTGGAATTACGGATTCTCAATGCGGAATGAGATTGTTTAAAAAATCTGATTTTGAAAAAATTAATTTTACCTCAGAGGGAATGGAGTTTGCATCGGACATTATTATCGAGTTTGCAAAAAATAATATGAAAATTGTCGAAATTCCGACGACTTTGAGCAAGGATAAAGCGGGTCGCAAACCTCACTTGCGGACTTTTCCTGACGGTTATAGGGTTATCAGATTTATTTTGAAAAAACGTTTTTTCGAATAATTAAAAAATATTTATAAAAATTTATTTTAAGTGTTAAGACTGTCATGTTTTTAGTATGATGTAATCAAAGAGGAAAAAATAATGACAGATGTATATTTAGGAATAGATGTCGGCTCGGTTACAACCAAGTTGGCAATGGTAGATACAAACGGACAACCTGTTGACTGCTTTATGATTAGAACATCAGGTCAGCCCGTAAAGGCCGTACAATCGGGCATGAAAAGTCTTTATGCACAAGCAAAAACAGACTATAACGTGTTAGGTGTCGGCACAACAGGCAGCGGACGTAACCTCGCAGGTGCACTCGTTGGGGCTGATATTATCAAAAACGAAATCACTGCTCACGCAGTTGCTGCAAGCACTTACGTTCCCGATGTTCAAACAATTCTCGAAATCGGCGGACAAGATAGTAAAATTATCATTCTTCGTGACGGTATTGTTACCGATTTTGCGATGAACACTGTATGTGCGGCAGGTACGGGTTCATTTCTTGACCAACAAGCATCAAGATTGAACGTTCCGATTGAAAACTTCGGCGATGTTGCACTTCGTTCGACTTCACCTGCTCGTATTGCAGGTCGTTGCGGTGTTTTCGCAGAAAGTGATTTGATTCACAAACAACAATTAGGTTACCCTGAAGAGGACTTGCTCTATGGTCTTTGTCAGGCACTTGTCAGAAACT
>OMSS01000083.1 GCA_900313795.1 uncultured bacterium
TATTTTGACAGTCGTTCCTTATTACAACAAACCTAACCAAAGAGGAATGATTGCACACTTCGGAGCGGTTGCAGAAGCCGTAAAACTTCCGATTATTCTATACAATATCCCCGGAAGAACAGGCGTAAATATGCAACCTGCAACGATTGCAGAACTTGCAAACAAGTATAAAAATATCGTTGCCGTAAAACAAAGCAACGGCGATTTGGATTTAATCAGCGATATGAAAAAACTATGTCCGTCTGATTTTGCAATCTATTCCGGTGATGATAGCCTCACACTCCCTATGATGTCATTGGGTGCAACAGGCGTCATAAGCGTCGCTTCGCACGTTATTGGCAAAGAAATCAAAGAAATGATTACCCTCTTCAAAAACGGCGAAGTCCAAAAGGCACTTGAAAAACATCTTAAAAATTACGATTTTTTCAAGAAAATCTTTATGTGTCCGAACCCGATTCCGATAAAAGAAGCCCTTTCTAAAATGGGTATTATCAAAAATTATCTCAGACTTCCTCTTGTCAACATGACAGAGGCTGAAAAGACTGAATTTTATTCAGTTGCAGACAAATATATCAAATAGAATTTTTCACATTTCAATTTTTAAAAGGGTGCTTTAACAGCACCTTTTTTTTGGATTTTGTTGAAACTTCAACGGGCATGAATGTTCATGCTAAAATTAATTTATGTCGAACAATCTCAAGCGAACTTTGAATTTAAAAGATGCGATTTCAATCGTTGCAGGCTCAATGATTGGAAGTGGGATTTTTATTGTTTCGGCAGAAATTTCAAGACAGACAAACTCGGTCATTTTACTTTTGTTATGCTGGATTTTAGCAGGCGTAACTACACTTTGTGGGGCATTGTGTTATGGCGAACTTTCCTCAACCATTCCTGATGAGGGTGGGCAGTATGTTTTCTTGAAAAAAATTTACAACGAAAAATTGGCGTTTATCTACGGTTGGACTTTGTTTACGGTCATTCAAACCGGAACTTTGGCAGCGGTAAATATCGCATTTGCAAAATTCATCGGGTTAATTTTTCCCGTAATTTCAGAAAGCACAACCGTTTTGAGCATTGGAGATTATCATTTGTCACTCCAAAGAATTTTTGCGGCAGCGACAGTAATAATTTTGACATATATCAACTCTCGAGGGGTGAAACAGGGTATGTTTACTCAACATTTGTTCACTCTGACAAAAGTTTTTTCGATGTTATTAATCATCGGATTGGGCTTATTTGTGGGCTTTAATTGGGACTGTCTGAGAGCAAACCTTTCGCTTGCAAACAACGTAATCCCACACGGATTCGACTTTTACAAAATTTTGTCGGTTGCAATCGTCGGCTCGATGTTTGCCTCAATCACTTGGAATAACGTAACCTTCATTGCCTCAGAGATTAAAAAGCCACAAAGGAACATTCCACTTGCTTTGTTATTCGGCTCAATCGCAGTTATTGCACTATATTTCGGCATTAATATGATTTATGTAGGAACAATGCCTCTAGAAACCATCCAAAACTCGCATCAGGACATTGTTGCAGCCGAATTAATTAATACAATTTATGGACATGGCGGAATGGTGTTTATTGCGATTATCATTGCGATTTCGGCATTTGGTTGTTCAAACGGTATGATTATGACAGGCTCAAGAGTTTACTACAAAATGGCGAAGGACAAATTATTTTTCAGAGCACTTGCAAAGATTAACCGAAAAACAAAAGTTCCCGAAAATTCCTTGTGGCTACAATGTTTTTGGATTTGTATATTGATAATGTGGGGATCATATTCACAACTTTTGGATTATGTAATTTACTCTTCGTTAATTTTCTATGCGATAACGATTTTCGGTATTTTCAGAATGAGAAAACTTTACCCGAAAAAGCGTGGCGTTGCGAAAGTTCCAAACTTTGTCATTTTGATTTTTATGGTTATGGCAACATTTATTATTACAGGATTGACATTTTACAAACCGCAATACACACTCCCCGGACTGATTATCACGCTTGCAGGTATTCCAATTTATAATTTCAGAGACAAATTACGTCGCAAAAAATCTTGCCCAACAATCGAAAATTAATGCTATAATCAGGGAAAGGACAGGTCATGACAAAATTATACAAATGCGATTATATGGACAGCGGTATTAATTTTGAACGCCATAATGTGCTTGCTTGTTGCAAATCGGCACACTCTGGCGGAGGGAAACCTGTACTTGCTGAAAGTTATGAAACAATCGATTGGGCAAAAATAAGAGAAAAACGAGACGTTTGGCGAAAACAAATTGCAGAAGGTAATCCACCCGAATTTTGCAAAGGTTGCCCTTCAATTCGGGAAGCGGACGAAATGCTTGACGAGGACTCAATTTTATTTATTGATATCAATTCTTTCATAAAATGCAACAGTCGTTGTGTTTATTGCGATTGCTGGTCAATAGAAGGATTTCAAGAACATTCGCTTCTTCCATATTTTCAGGATTTATTTGATAAAAAACTTTTAAAAAATTCTATTTACGGCTACATTATGTTTGCAGGTGGAGAACCAGCACTGATGCGTGATTTCGAAAAAATCATCGAACTTTGCATAGAAAATGGAATGAAAAGATACATCGTCAATTCAAACGGAATAAAATTTTCTGAAGGAATTGAAAGGCTTTTGAAAGAAACAGAGGCAAACGTGTTCGTATCAATCGATAGTGGCGACGAAGAAACTTTTAACAAAATTAAAAATGTTTCATGTTTTGAAAAAGTTGTAGAAAATTTAAAAAAATACTCAGAAGCACAACAAGAGGGCAAAAGTTGCGTGTGGTCTAAGTTTATCATCATTCCAAACTATAACGACAATGAAGAAGAAATTATGAAATGGTACGATTTGACAACAAAGCAAATCGGCATAAAAGCAGTCGTTTTGGACGTTGAGAGAGAATGGTTCAAAAGAAATGACCGAAAAATCACGCCAAAAATGGAAAAAATGATTGAAATGATAAAAAATCGTTGTGAAGAGGACGGCATAAAATTGGACTGGTACGAATCCTTGAAATGCCTGTACGGAATACATTAGAGGGCAATCGTGGTATCAAGAATTTACACAGGTGTTTTAACAGGTTTAACGGCTCATAAGGTTACGACAGAAGTTGACGTAAACAATTCTCTTCCGTGCGTAATCATCGTAGGGTTGCCTGATACTGCGGTTTCTGAGGCAAAAGAAAGAGTTCGCTCTGCAATAAAAAATTCAGGATATTCTTTTCCGACAAAAAAAATCACGGTAAATCTTGCCCCAGCGGACATTCGGAAAGAAGGCTCAGCGTACGATTTGCCGATTGCAATCGGGATTTTGTCGGTTGATGGCGTGATAAATTGTGAAAAATGTGAAGATTATGCCTTCATTGGTGAACTTTCTTTGGACGGTTCACTTAGACCCGTAACTGGCGTATTACCGCTTGTTTCAGGTCTTAAAGACCTTGACGTAAAAAAAATCATTGTTCCATTTGAAAACGCAAAAGAGGCTGCTTTAATTCAAGACATCGAAGTTTACGGTGCAAAACATTTGATAGACGTGGTAAATCATTTCACAGACGACCCTGAGTGTGCAAAACCGCTAGAGAAAACGATTTTCGATATAAAAGAATATATGGCTTGTGAAAATTCAGAATTTCCATTTGATTTTAAAGACGTGAAAGGTCAACTGAAGGCTAAAAAGGCACTCGAGATTGCGGCTGCTGGAGGACACAATATTTTAATGTCAGGCTCTCCCGGATCAGGAAAAACCTTACTCGCTAAATGTTTTGCATCAATTTTACCCCCGCCCGAACCAAGCGAAGCGATTGAATTAACAAAGATTTACAGTATCTCCGGACTAATTGACCCCGAGCATCCGCTTATCACAAAACGACCTTTCAGAACGGTACACCACACAGCATCGTCAGTCGGAATTATAGGTGGCGGCTCAAATCCAAAACCAGGAGAAATTACCCTCGCCCATAGAGGAATTTTGTTTTTTGACGAAGTTGTAGAATTTCCAAGACAGGTGTTGGAAGTTTTGCGTCAACCTCTTGAGGACGGAGAAATCGTTATTTCCCGTGCACAAACGAGCATAAAATATCCAGCAAAATTTATCTTTGTCGGAGCGATGAACCCATGTCCTTGTGGATATTACGGCGATAAAGAAAAGGCTTGCACCTGCTCAGAATTTCAAATTCAAAGATACCGCTCAAAAATTTCTGGCCCACTGCTGGACAGAATCGACATTCAAATTGAAGTACCGAGATTGAAGGCGGACGAGCTAATTGGCAGAAAATTCGAAAGTGAAAGTTCTTCCGAAATCAGAAAACGTGTCATTAAAGCAAGAGAAATTCAAATCAATCGCTACAAGGGACTTGGAATTTATACAAACTCAGAATTAACACCAAAACTCATAAAACAGTTCTGTAAATTGGACGAAAAATCAGAAACGATTTTGAAAATGGCAGGACAAAAATTCAATATATCAGGCAGAGGCTACGATAGACTTTTGAAACTTTCAAGGACGATTGCAGACCTTGCAGGCGTTGAAAACATTACTGCCGCACACATTTCTCAAGCACTTCAATATAGAAATTTTGTCGAAAATAATTAAAAAGAAAAAACAAAACAGCACACTTCTATGGCAGTGACAACGAACATTAACGCTACCAACATTCATACTCTAATAAAGGAATAAAACCGCAAAGTTTGTATTTTCTAACATCTCTATAATGATAGATTTTCAAAATAGTTATGCCACAAAATTTAAAAGTTTCCTTTTTGTTGAACGACTTGTTTTTCGGTAAAGTAATCCCGTTTTGTTCCGCAAAAGAATAAAGTTCTTTTCTTGCCCAGTTAAAATCTTCTTTACTTTTTTTGCTTGCTAAAGTTACGGTTGAACCCTGAGTTTTTCTGTAATTATAATATGTATTAGGAACAGTAACCATTTTGTCGTACTTAAACAATATTTTTATTAATATTGCCATATCTTCGAATATTCTGCCCTCGGTAAATTTGAAATCCCATTTATCACGTCTGTATATTTTATTCCATAAATAATTATGATTAGGAAGTTTGTCAATTAAAACCTTGTCATTAATATTCGAGTAAATTTTTGTTTCCTTAAAAGCTTTTTTGATAGGACTTCTGAACCTTTTACAACGCTTAAATCCTGCACAAGCAATATCACAATCATATTTTTTTGCGGTATTATAAAGTTTTTCAAAATAATCTAAATCAACCCAATCATCGGAATCTACAAAGCCTAAATATTCTCCCGTTGCACGCTCAATGGCTAAGTTTCGAGCAGCGGATTGACCACTGTTTTCTTGAAAAAAAACCTTGATACGTGAATCCATCTTCGCAAAATCAGCCAATATTATTGCTGAATTATCAGTCGAACCATCATTAACACAAAGGATTTCTAATTCAGCCAATGTCTGATTTATCAGCGAATTTAAACATTTTGATAAATACTTTTCAACGTTATAAACAGGTACGATAATTGATATTTTAGGATTATTCATTTGTGGCCTCGATATGACAATGTAAGATTGTATGTAACATTATCTTTAATATTAATTGAATTATATTATATTGTCAAGTACAATGTAAGGTTATTTGTAACATGGCATACGATAGAAAATTGATAAGAAACGGCAATGGTTGGGCGATGACGCTAAATTCTACAATGTTAGAACTTTTGGACGTCGACCCGAAAGTTAATAAAGTAAGATATACAATAGAAAATGACACTCTAAAAATCACTAAAAGCCCGAAAATGATTACAGAAGAAGAGGAAACATAAACCCACGTATGGGTAATAATTCAACAAGTTCATAGTGAAATCACAGTCATTGCGAGGGACTGCGTCCCCTGTCTTACCCACCTCGCATTAAACGTGCCTACGGTTGGAAACTCCTCGTTTCCGCCCTTCGCACTCTGTTCGGTGGGCGCTGTCTTGGATTTTGTTTCACGAAAAGTCGTAATTCGCTTCACTACGTTGTCGCTCATTTGACTTTTCGCTACTTCGGCGTTCCGCTTCGAATTTAATTTAGAGAGAGAGTTTTGAGAGATTTTAGATATTTAATTCTTTTTGAGAAAGTTGAGAGAGTAATTTCTATTTAACAATTCCTATGAAAATTTAGGAGTTGAGTTTTTGATTGCTGATTCTTCTGCTTTTTCTACGTTTGACAATTCGTTTGAATATGCATTTAATTGTGTTTGAAGTCTTTGTCTTTCTTGATCCAATAATGTTTGTTTTTGGTTCAATTTTTGGATTTCTACGTTTGATTGTGTTTGTTTTGCTTCTGCTTCCTTCAATGCTTTTTGAAGAACTGCATCTGCTGCTGAAACTGCTGTGTTAATTGCATCTGTATTGCCTTTGTTTTGTTCGTTTGCTGTTGTTACTGCTTTTTCATAAACTGAATAAGCATTTTGTGTTGCTGTAGAGAGTTCCAAATCTCTTTTTGATTGTTGAACAAAAATTGAGTTCGACAAAGAATAGGTCTTTTCTGTATTGCAAGCCAAGTTTGCGTTGCACATATTTAATCTTGTTGTTACTGATAACTTTCTTGCTGT
>OMSS01000081.1 GCA_900313795.1 uncultured bacterium
AAAATAAAAAATATTTCAATTCCTTGCAAGAGTACAAAATGATGCCAATTTTGCAAGAAATGCTCGAGAGAAAATTACTTCGATTCAATGGATATTTGGCTTATGGTGGAGGAGAACCGGCATGCTTAGATGAATTCGACGATATTACCGAATTATTTCTCGAAAATAACGTCAGAAGTATCGTTACGAATACTTCTGGTATAAAACCCGTTCAGTCAATATTGAAGGGAATTCCGACGGGTCGTCTTGACGTTACGGTTTCTGTCGATTGTTCGGATAGAGAAACTTACAAAAAAATTAAGCAAATCGATGCCTATGACAAGGTTATGGAAACGTTGAAATTATATGCTTCCGTTCAAACGGATAATAAAACTCTCGTTCGCTCGAAATATATCATTATCCCTGGAATTAACGATTCTGAACGTGAAATCGAAAATTGGCTCACTCAATCTTGTGAAATCGGCTTAAAACAAGTCTGCATCGACATTGAGGGCAAATGGTATATTCCAAGAAAACAAAATGTGCCAGAACATATCGCAAACCTCATCGCTTACGTTGAAAAACGTACGAAGGAACTCGATTTGGGACTTTTCTATTACTCTTATGCCGATCAGTTCCGATTTGACAGAGATAGAAAACTTGCAGAACAAAATCAATAGTCTAAAAGCCCCAAAAGATGGGGCTTTTGATTTTTCAGTCGATTGTCATAAATTTATATTTTAATAACAAAAAATTTGCTATCTTTTTTCGCCAAAACCTTGTGTTCTTTGTCTTTTTTGAACATCAATAATTCACCCTTGTCGACTGTGAATTTTTCGGCATCAAAATGTAGTTCGATTTCGCCGTCAATTACATAAACTGCTGCATCACGGGCAGAAGTGTGGGTGTCGATGACTTCGTCTTTCTTGAGTGCAATGATGTTGAGGCTGCTTTCTTCGTCGACCAAAAGGGTTTCTTTCTCGAATTTTGATTCTTTCAAATCTACAATATCTTTTGCTTTTAAAACATTAAAAAACATAAAGTCTCCTTTCTTTGTGATGTTAAGATTAAACGACGAGGGTAGGGCTTTGCCATTGCACGGTTGTCCGTCCGCCTTTAGTGTCGTCTGTTTTTTGTGATTGGAATTTGATGTAAGTTCCAATTTTTATTTGATGTTTGTATAATTTTTTCTCTAACAAAAGAGGGGGAAAAATGTTAGAAATTACAGAGTTTTGTGACGAAGATATAAAAGAAGTTTTGAATATTTAGAACGACATCGTAAAAGACGGAATAGTTTTTCACAGGCGAAAATTTTGAACGAAAAAAACGGACTTGAATTTTTTAAGTCACAACCTTTTACAATCGAGGCAAAACTTGATGGAGAAATTTCAGGATTATATATTTTGCACCCCAATAACGTCGAAAAATGCGGTCATATCTGTAATGTAAGTTATGCCGTCAGCAAGGATAATAGAGGTCATCATATCGGCGAATTTTTAGTCAAACATTGTCTTGAAACCGCAAAAGAAAAAGAAAATATTGCAATTCAATGCCGTTGTCACCACAAATTATAGTGTGTTGACTCTTTATAAAAAATTCGGCTTTGTTCAACTCGGCACAATCCCTCAAGGCTTTTTGGCTAAAATGGTGACAATTTGTACATTATTCCCCACTATAAAAATCCGGTTGATAAGTTCGTTAGAACTAATTGACTTTGACACTACAATGTCACGTTATTAGTGGCACTTTCTTTTCCTCTCTTTGTTTGCATCAAAGTGTGAGAATTTTTTGCTGTCATTCTGATAGAAGCGAAGAATCTCCGATGTATCCGATAAAAATGAATATTTTGCATCTTTAATTGTGATAGTTATTGATTATTACAGTTGCAGGCGTTTTATTTTATGATGGCAGATAGATTTAACCTATAAATCACAAAAAATAATGTCATTTCTCAAATTATTTTTCTTATATAATGAAATTGTCTAAAACTTTTACAGAATTGTTTTATTAAAGATAAAAATATTATTTGCAATTTACAAAAATTTACAAAACTCTTAAAAATATCGATTTATAGCCATTTTTGACATGTAGACAAAGACTGAATAATTCATTAGTTTATAAAAACAATCAAAAAGAAAAAATAAAAAAATTGTAAAAAGTGCATAAAATCAAGAAAAAACACTTGATTTGAAATTTTGAACATGTACGATAAAGAAACAAGGACATTTGTCCCTGTACTTTATTATTGTAAAAAACCAATGGAAAGAACCAATGTCAAAAGACGTAATTGAATTTGAAGGAACAATTTTAGAAGCTATGCCGAATGCTATGTTTCGTGTCGAGTTGGAAAACGGGCATGAAATTCTCGCACATATATCCGGCAAAATCAGAAAAAATTTCATCAGAATTTTACCTGGAGACAAGGTTAAGGTTGAAATGACACCTTATGATCTTACCAGAGGAAGAATCACATACAGACTTAAATAAAAAGGAAAACATTATGAAAGTCAGAGCATCAGTTAAAAAACTTTGCGAAAAATGCAAAATTATCAAGAGAAAAGGAAGAGTAGCAGTTATTTGCGAAAACCCTAAACACAAACAAAGACAAGGTTAGTTTGTTAAGGTAAAAGAACAAATTATTAAAAAACAAGGAGACAAACATGGCAAGACTTGCCGGGGTAGATTTACCTCGTAACAAAAGAATGATTATTGCATTGACCTATATTTTTGGTATTGGTCCTGCACGTTCTGCAAAAATATTAGCAGCATGTGGTATTTCAGAAGATTTGAGATCAGATGATTTAACCGATGACGATATTAAAAAACTCAGAAATGAACTTGCTAATTACACAATTGAAGGTGATTTAAGAAGAGAAGAATCTTTGGCAATCAAGAGATTGAGCGAAATCGGTTCATTCAGAGGTATCCGTCACAGACGTAAGTTACCCGTAAGAGGACAAAGAACAAAGACAAATGCGAGAACAAGACGTGGAAAGAAAACCGGTCCTGTTTCAAAGAAAAAATAAGTTAAATAATTAATAAAAAGGAAATTAATAATGGCAAAACCTGTCAAAACAAAAAAGAAAGAAAAGAAGAATGTATTACAAGGTGTTGTACATATTCAATCAACCTTCAACAATACAATCGTAACTTCTACAGATACTCAAGGTAATGCTATTGCATGGGCATCTGCCGGCGGTTGCGGATTCAAAGGTGCAAGAAAGGGAACACCTTTCGCAGCACAATCAGCAGCAGAAATGGTTGCAAAGAAATCAATCGACCAAGGAATGAAGAAGGTCGAAGTTTATATTAAAGGCCCCGGTACTGGTAGAGAAACGGCAATCAGAGCAATCCAAGCAGCAGGTTTGGAAATCACTTTGATTAAAGACGTTACTCCGATTCCGCACAACGGTTGCCGTCCGCCTAAAAAGCGTAGAGTATAGAAATTAACAAGGAGTCATAGAAAATGGCAAGATATACAGGTCCCGGCAATAAGTTATTCCGTAACTACGGGGTTAAAGAATTATCAAACAGAAAGTTGACCTCATCAATGAGACAAACTCACTCAGGTCAACACGGAGCAGCAAAAAAGAAGCTTTCTGATTATGCAATCCACTTGAATGAAAAACAAAAAATTCGTTTAACATACTTAGTTTCAGAAAAACAATTTGTCAGATATTACAAGAATGCATCAAGAAAGAACGGTGTAACAGGTACAATCCTTCTTCAAATGTTGGAATCAAGACTTGACAACCTTCTTTTCAGAGCAGGTCTTGCAATCACAAGAAAGCAAGCACGTCAAATCGTTAACCACGGTCACGTTTTGGTAAACGGCAAGAAGGTTGATGTTCCGTCATACCTCGTAAAACCGCAAGACGTAATTACCGTTAAAACAAGAAGTGCAGCATTTGTTAAGTCAGTAGCAGAAATGATTGACATGCCTGTTAGTGCAGCATGGTTGACTGTTGACAAAGATGCACAAAAGATTACTTTCGATAGAATTCCGGAAAGAGAAGAATTAGATCCTGACTTCAAGGAACAACTCGTAGTTGAATACTATTCTAAGTAAGGTTAAGGAGACATTGACAATGGAAGCACTTAAAATTAAATGCGTAAATACGACGACAAGTTCTGATGGTACGCAATACGGAAAGTTTACAGTTGAACCTTTAGCAAAAGGATTCGGTACAACTTTGGGTAATGCACTCCGCAGAGTTCTCCTTTCATCACTTGAAGGTGCAGCGGTTACATCACTTCGTATTGAAGGTATCACTCACGAATTCACATCTATCCCTGGTATCACGGAAGATGTTATTGATATTATGTTGAACCTCAAAGGCTTGACAGTAAAATGTGAAAACAAAGATCCTCAAGTTTTAAGACTTGACATCGACCACGAAGGTCCTGTTTTAGCAAGCGACATTCAACTTCCAGCAGGCGTTAAAGTTGTTAACCCTGACTGGCAAATTTGTACTGTTGCAGAAGGCGGCAGCATTCACGCTGAAATCGCCGTTGAAACAGGCAAAGGCTATATTGCAAAAGACGTATTAAAAGGTCACCAAGCAGATTTGCCGATTGATCTTTTGCCGATTGATGCAACATTTATTCCTATTAAAAGAGTAAGTTACAACGTTGAAAACACTCGTGTTGGCGACGTTATCGACTACGATAAACTTACTTTGGAAATCTGGTCAAATGGTAGCATAGACGTAACAAATGCACTTAGCCAATCAGCAAATATCTTGATTGAACACTTCATGCAAATTGCGGCAATCACCGGACAACCGATGAACCTCAGTTCACCTTCTATCATTGAAGAAGAAGTTGAAGAAGTTGCAGAACCTTCAATCACGATTGAAGATTTGGAATTATCAGTCAGAGCGTATAATTGCTTGAAGAGAGCAAGTATCAACTCTTTGCCTGAATTGCTCAAGAAATCGGAACACGATTTGTTGAATATTAAAAATTTCGGTAAAAAATCTTCAGACGAAGTAATTGAAAAGTTACAAACCGTAGGATTGAGTTTACAACCTAATCCGGAAGGTTTTGACCCCGATGAAATGTAGAGGAACAGACAATGAGACACCAATGTAACAGAAATCGCTTGGGTAAAGCCCAAGATCAAAGAAAAGCATTGCTCAGAGCATTAGCAACTGAATTGTTCATGCACGGTGAAATCAAAACTACGATTTCAAGAGCAAAAGCATTGAAGCCTTATGCAGAATCTCTTATCACTCTTGCAAAGAAAGGTGATTTGAATTCACGCAGAACAGCACTCAAATATATCTATGACAGAGAAACTGGCAGATATATGAATGTTGAAACTAAGGAAGTAGTTGCAGAAAATGCAGAATGCAAGAAAATGCCTGAAACTGTTTTGAGAAAATTGTTCGCAGAAATCGGCAAACAATACCAAGACAGAAACGGCGGTTACACTCGCATTTACAATCTTCCCCCGAGAAGAGGCGATGCAACTAAGATGGCATTAATTCAATTAGTATAATGCCAAGATACGTTCTCATACTTGAATATAAGGGAACAAATTTTTCGGGAAGCCAAAAACAAAAGACGAAAGTCAGAACAGTTCAAGGTGAACTCGAAAGAGCAATCAGTACATTGACAAAACAAAATACAAAAACGATTTTCTCAGGCAGAACAGATGCAGGAGTTCATGCAAAAGGACAGGTAGTTCATTTCGATAGTGAAATTGATTTTACTAATCCGAAGATGCTATATTCCTTAAACGGTTTGCTGGATAAGGATATGAGCGTAATGAGAATTGAAAAGACTGAAAAGACTTTTCACGCACAAAAGAGTGCGACCGCAAGGTTTTACAGATACCGAATCGTATCAAGAGACCAACGTTCTGCTTTTGACGAAAATTGTTTGTATTTAAGGGAAAAGCCAAACATTGATTTTATAAATCATTGTCTCGAGATTTTGAAAGGTGAACATGATTTTTCATCGTTTAAGAAATCGGGAACGGCAAATCCCGCCAAGATATGCAACGTATATGTCGCAAGATGTTATCAAAATGGTGATAATATATTGATAGACATAGTTGCAAACAGGTTCTTATACGGAATGGT
>OMSS01000011.1 GCA_900313795.1 uncultured bacterium
CCGCTATACGTTCTGCTTTTTTATTTGTATTTTCTTGTATTGATTTATCTGCTTCCGCAATTAAGTTCTTTTCGATTTCAATATAATCGTCAATAACTTTAAGTTCACCTTTTCTTGAATTTTCATAAGCATTAATGTCTGAATCAAGGTCAGCACTCGTAACTTCACCGACTTTTTCTTTACCAATAACATTAATACCGTCAGTCGTCCAAGAACCATCGTTATTGATTGTCAATTTTCTATTAGCACCAAGTCCGCTTTCAACATTACCTTTCAAGGAAATATACGAATCTGAATTGTTTGTTGTATATTCGTGACCATCTCCATATATTGTAATTGGAATACCAAATAACAAATATGTTGTACCTTTTGCATCTCTTTTTGCTGAAACTTTTGAAGTCGAATCAATAACCGCTAATGTAATTGAATCATAAGCTTTTACATTTGCTCCCGTATCGATAAGGATATTTGCAACCGATTTATTCTTTGATTCCGCAGTTGAACTACCTGTTGTTCCAATCAAGCCTTTCGTTTCTGCGTACATATAAGATTGAATATTTTTATCACTTGCCGATTGAACATAAGTATCTCTACCAGTGATTGAATTTACACCTGTTTTTATATCAATAAAAGCAGTCGCTTCATTGTTGTGAGCTTTACTTGAACCTTCTGCAATAGCAATACCGCCATATGATTTTACATTTGATTTTGTGTAAATATCTATGTCGTTATCTGCCAAATAATATATATTATCATCTTTTGTTTGTATATCTTTGTTACTGATAGTGGTTGTAGTTTTTACTGTAGAATCAACCGAAACATTACCGTCAGAAACCGGAATACCACCGGCTGCGGTTACGTCAACTTTTTCGTTTACATCAAGTTTGCCTTTTGAGGAAACTATTATTGCACCGGAACCGTAAATACCGTTTGCATGAGCGTAATTGCCATTCATTGTTGCATTGGTTGTCATTGTAAGTTTATCAGAAAGGCTAGCTGAACCAACTCCAACAATACCACCTGCTCCACCAAATAAATCGTAATTTGAAACTGCAGATTTTTTAATTTGGTTATCTGCAATAATTGAAATCCTTCCCGCATTAATATTTGCATTTGAAACAACATCAACCGTTGAAGTCACACTATTATCAATCGTTCCAACTGTTGCTCCAACAATACCATATGAGGAAGAATCATTATATGCTTTATATGTATTAATATTTTGTGCTGCAATTTCAATTTTTCCAGCAGTGTTAACTGTTCTATTTTTTCCAACATAAACATTGTTTGTTGAATTAATATCAGTTACAACACCAGAACCGCTTATACCGACAGCAGCTCCTGCACCTGCTTTTGTTTTTGCATCAACTTTATTATTAACTTCTGAACTTACTGTAACTTCACCTGCTTTTATTTGACTGTTTCTATCGCTATCTGCAAAGTTTACACCGCTATTTTGTGCAATTTTGGCGTTTGTTTTCGTTCCCCCGACAGAAATTCCGCCATAAGCTCTTGCATTCGTTTCTGCTATTGAATTATTTTTTCCGATTGATTTAAAAATTGATGCCAATTTTGAAACAATATTAACGTTTTTGCCCACATTAACAGTATTGGTTTTGCCTGTTTTTGCAGTTGCTTCAGCTCCTGAACCGCCAATCAAACTGCCTGTTGCTGCCGTTGCATTTGCCGTTGATTTTTCATCTGTTTCCGCTTTAACATTAATATTTCCATTTGTACTTTGTAAAGCAACATTGTTTCCAATATCAACTTTTGTATTTCCTTTGATTTCTGAATTAGAAATAGAAACTCCAACCGAAACTCCGCCAAATGAACCGGCTAAAGTCGTCGCTGTTGTATCACTTATTGATTTTGTATTAATTGCTAAATCTTTGTTTGCCGTCAAAGATGAATCGGTCAAAACATAAGCATTTGTTGTTTTATTTGATTTTATTATTGCAACTGCACCTGAGCCAGATACAATACCACCAGATGCGGCTCTTGCCGTAACATTTTGTGTATCTTCCGAATTTGATTTAATTTCAAGTTTTCCGCCTGCTGAGATATTTGAATTATTTGAAACAAAAGCATTTGTCGTTGTATTTACATTTGAAACCGCTGCTGATACACCCACTGCTGCAGCACCGAGTGATGCTCCATTTACCTCAACATCAACATTGTTTTTGTTTTTTGCTGAAATTGTAACATCTTTTGCAGTAATATTTGTATTTGAATCAACAAATGCAGAAGTTGTATTTGCTCTGTCAGTAGAATTATATGTCGCTATTGCCTTTGATGATTTCTTGAATAAATCTTTATCACTTTGTTGAGATAAAGTTTCTGCATTTGTTTCAACGTCTTTAAGTGCCGTGTTCAAATCTTCAACTGCTTTATTATAATATTTATTATAAAAATCGTTTGATTGTTTTTGGTCATCAGCAGATTTTGTTAAAATTTCTTGAGATTGTTTTTGTGCAGAATTATAAACTTTATCGGTTTCTTCGTCATTTGCTTTATTTGATGAGGCATTTGCAACTGATTCTCCTATTGTATTAAACAGGACACCTCCATTTAACGCATATTTTCCGCCAGAAACAACATATCCGTTTCCAACAATAGTTTCATTCGTTTCTGCATTGATTTCAACATTTCCATTGGACATTGTAATTACTGAGTTTGAACCAATATTTGCAACTGCCGTACTTCCGATTGTATTTACACCGACAGACGCTCCAACTCCCAATAATCCGCCAACAGCTACACCGCCTATGGTTTCGTAAATGTTACTGTTCGCCGTCGCAGAAATGGATAAATCTTTTGCATTAAGAATATTATTTGATGTTCCAACAAAAGCATTTACATTATCTTCAATGTAATTTACAAGAACCGCTCCTGCCACGCCTGCGACACCGCCTGAACCTGCAACTACCCATAAATTTTTATTTTCATTTCCAAGATTATTTGTGGAAATAGCCTTAATTTTAATATTATTGTCCGCTACAATCGTATTATTTTTGCCTGTATATGCTTCGACAGTATTTGTAATCTTGTTTACACCTACTGATGCTCCAACTGCAACTCCACCTGCGGAAACAGTTCCAACTACTTCTGAAATATTTGTGGTATTTTTTGCATCAAGCGTTAAATTTTGAACTGTCAAATTAGAATTGTCTGCGGTATATGCCTTTATTGTTGCATCTGAAATAACTGCCAACGCAGAACCTGAAACACCGACTCCTCCACCTGCCAAGCCGACAACGTACATATCTTCAAATTTTTGAATACCTTCTGCTGTAACAGAAAGGTCTTTTACATTAACTGTTCCACCTGTTGAGGCTAAAACTGTGCTTGTAATTGAATTTGTCGTAATTGTTCCACCAACACCTGCAACACCACCAGCTATTGTACCAGCGACCAAATGGGAATATGTTGCTTCATCTTTCGCATTAACATTCAAAACAGAATTTGTTTTTCCCGTTAATGTTCCTTTTGCTTCTGCTTCAACTGTGTTATTAATTAAATTTGTATAAACAACACCTGCAACACCTGCCGTTCCACCTGCTCCTGTTACTGCATTAAAGTTATATGTTTCATTGCTTGTTGCAGAAACATTAATTTTTGAAAAATCTTCAACGACTGCATTATCAATAAGTGCTTTTACATTGTATCCGATAATATTTGTTGACACAGTTGCTCCGACACCTGCCGTTCCACCAATTCCCAACGAACCTGCAATGTCTAAAAAATCCGCATCAGCATTTGCAGATACTGTATTATCATTTGCTGATACTATTCCACCTGAAATTTTTGATTCAACAGTTGAAGAAATTACATTCGTCGAAACATCTCCACCGACGCCAACTGCTCCTCCTCCTGCACCTGCTACTGTAACCGTATTAAATTCATCATCTGCACTTGAAAGAACTTTTAAAATTTCTGTTTTTACATTTGAATTTTCAACATTTGCTTTAATTGTTTTATTTACAACAAGCGTATTGACTGTCAATCCGACGCCAACAGCACCTGCACCTGCCATTCCACCACCAGAAACAAACAATGTGGTTTTTCCGTTTGCATCAAGTTTGACTTCATTTCCTGCTTGAATGCCTTTTGTTGCCGTTTTATACCCTGAAACTTTTGAAATAGACTTAGAATTTAAAACGATAGTATCAATAGCACCTGAGACAGCTGCTTTACCTGAACCGCTCGCTGCAATGGTAATAAACGGATTAGAAGAAGAACCTAATGTTTCGTTTGCAGAAGAAGTTATTAAAACATTTGCATTTGTTGCTTCAACATCAGAATTTTCAATGATTGATTTAACAGTATTGTTTACAACTCCTGTAATGATTGCACCACCTGCCGCAACAGAACCTGAGCCCGCAATTGCTCCTGTTCTTCCAACAATAGTCAAATCATCAGAAGATGAAACTTTAACTCCGTTATCATTTCCTTTTACAACATCTGTTTCTATTGAGGATTTTTTAACATTTGCTTCTACCGTATTTGAAGAAACAACTGTATTTATAGATCCATTCACCGCAACTTGTGCCGCACCAGAACCGCCAACTGCATTTGAATCCATTTTTTCTTTTGAACTTGCACTAACGTTGACATTTCCTCTTGCAAAAACGTCTGATTCTGTAACATTTGCTTTTACTTTTTTGTTAGAAACAAGTGTACTTACAGAACCACCAACGCCTGCACTCGAAATTGATGCAGAAACTTGACCTGCAACATGCAACATATTTGTTTCTGAATCCGCAATAACATTTACTTCTTTTACTTTCGATTTTGTAGACAATTTATTAACGTTTGCCGTTACATCTTTATTTTGCACGATTGTATTTGCCGCACCTGAAACTGCTGCACTGTTGCCGACCGAACCGGAAATCGCAAAACCTGTATATTCATCGTATTGTTTTGCTTTTACTTTCAAATCGCCAACCGAATTATTATTCTTATCGATTTCAACATTGTCAATTTCTGCCTTAACATCACCATTTACAACTGAAGTCAAAACAGATGCACCAACTGATGCACTTGACATCGATACTGCAACTGCACCTATTGAATTACCCATAATTAAGGTATCATCTGAGTTTACACTGACATCAGAATCCGTCTTAACAGTCGAATTTTTGAGGTAAGAATACATATTCTGATTCATTACCATTGTGGAAATTGAACCGTCAACAGAAACACCATCGCCACCAGATAAACCAACAACAACTAATCCATGATTTTGATTTGCTTTTGCTAAAATATCAACACCATTTTTAGTCGTTAATTCAACTCCGTCTATTCCTGAATTTATTGTTGAATTATAAACCGTTGTAGCTATTGCACCACCTGCAGCCACACCACCTGTTGAAATTCCGACATTTCCGTTTACGGTAAGAGTATCAATATCATTTTCAGATTTTACCGTAACTTTTCCATTTTCAGCCTTAATATTTTTCTTTGAGGAATTATTTTCTGACAAAATATAAGTATTTACATTAGAATTGTTTACAACAACACTGATTGCTCCAGAACCGGTGAAACCTTTTCCGCCAGCACCGCCAAAGATAATATTCATAGAATCTTGAACAAAATCAGAGGTCAACGTAATATCTTTTGCAGAAATAACATCTGAATTTTTAATGTAAGTATTTATATCGTGCGAAGCACCAACTGCATATCCTGATAATCCAACCGATTTTCCGCTCGGTGCAGCCGCAATCGCACCTGTTACAGTTATCGTATCCATTGTTTTATCAGTGTCTAATTTTAAGTCACCGACTGTCAAAGCAGAATTTTCAATGTAGTTATTTTGTTCAACAATATCTGCTAAAACGTTAAGTACACCTGCACCTGCGTTGCTATCTGATGAACCTGCACCCGCAACAGCAACTGAAATCTGAGATATAGAATCAGCATTCGTCAGATTGACTGATTTTGTCGCTTTTACAGTTGAATTTTTAATATAAGAATTAATGTTATTTACAACTGCATCAACACGATTTGATGCACCAACACCGGTTTTGTTTCCTGCAGCAACTGTTCCTACAACACCAATTTCTTTAAACGTACTTGATGCAGAAACATTTACTTCTTGTTCTGTCGAAGTGTTCGATTGATTAATATTTGAATTATCAATGTATGCATTAATATCATTTACCGCAACATAAGCACCAATCGTTCCACCGTATGCAGAATTTTGTGTTGAAACACTTCCTGCAACATCTACGACAATCAAATTATCGTTATTTGTTGCTTTAACATCAATCAATTTTGAAGCATTTACATTTGAATTAGAAACATAAGCATTAATGGTATTTGAAACAACATCTCCATCAACCGTACCGCCCTTTGAGCCTCCGCCGGCTTCACCTTTTCCGCCTTTTTGAACCGCTATTGCCCCAACTGCTTTGATAACATCACTGTCAACAGTGCTTTCAACCTTTACTGTTTGCTTTAATCCGCTAAGATTTTCATTAACTTTAGAACCGTCTTTTATTGCTGCTGTTACATTATTAACTTGTACTGCAGAAGAAACATTTCCTGCCCCTGCTTTATCTTTACCTGTTGAAACACCTGCAGATGCTGCAATTAAATTAAAATCTTCTTTTGCGGTAACTTCCGTTGCTTCTTTTGCATTAATTGTTGCTTTTTCAATAATGGCATCAACATTACTATTTGAAATATCTGCCATAACAGTTCCGCCGGCACCGGATTTTCCGTTTGCTGCAACTACTGCTGCTGTATCTATAAAATTATCTGTCGATTTTGCATTAACCGTTACATCTTTTTCCGCACTAACATTCGCTCCATCTTTAATTGATGCGGAAACGGTATTTCTTGCCAAAGTTAAATTTATTCCGCCTGCTGCAGCCTTTGTTTCTTTGTCTGGATTTAACGGTCTTGTATAATCGTAATCTTTATCATTTTCTTTTACGATATTATCAATTTTTTCGGATTTTCTCTTGTATTTTTTGATTAAATTATACCAATTAAGGTCGCTTGTGCCTTCATCAAATAATTCTCTCAAACCCCAATAATTCTCGATGTCATCACCAGATTTGTTTTGTTTTCCGGCAGGGTCATCTGTTCCTTTTTTTGCAATCCCAAGGTTAGCATTTGCGTTAATGATTGATTTGTCATAAACTCCATTAACTCCAACCGAACCCAAAGCGTTTATATCACCAGCAATATAAGATTCTACTCCGTCGGTCAAAATTACTCCCGACAATCCAAATCCATACGAATTTTGTCCGTTTGCAAAAGCAAGAATTGCATTAATGAAATTATCATCTTTACTTGAACCAACATTGACATTGTTTGCGTAAATTGAAGCATTTTTCTCAATGGAAGATTTAACTTTGCCATTACCCAGCATTGTCATACCGATTGAGCCTGACAATCCCGTATTATCAGGTGATGATGAACCTGCACTGATTGTTAAATAATTTCCGTTTTCTTTTGCCTTAACATCAACATTTCCAACTACCGAATTTGCAAAATTTACATCTTTATTAATTGTTACATTGTTGCCTATTTTTGACGTTATATCTGAATCAGAATAAGAAAAAGCACCTGTTACTCCATAACCTGAACCATCTCGTGCAGAACTTCCAGACAAAAGTTCTGTAACCCCTGCTAATTTCAATAACGAAGCACCTGTCCAAATTTCGTTATTTGCATTTGCAGAAATATTAACTCCTGCCTTTTGTGTATCTGTCGTTCTTAACAAAACAGTAGAATTATCATTCAATGTTGCGTGCGAATTTGTATTATGCAAAGCAATAGAAATAGCACCTGCCATTGCCTTTGTATTTCCCGTATTTGTTTTTGCATCAGTTTTTGATTGTGTAAATGTATTAAAAAATCCGTATGCACCTGCATTACCAAAATCTATTGCATTAAAAATGTCAAATCCACCCTCATCTAAAAGTGTGGATAATTCTGAAACTGCACCTAATTCTGCCAAATAATCAGTTACATTATTAGTTTCAATATTATTCCATTTATCTTTAACTGCATTTCCTGCTTTATTCCATGTTTCTCCCTTAAAGAATGGTGTAAATGTTTTTATCCAATCTAACCACGCCATCGGGTGAATAACTTCTGTATTTGACTTAATAGTCAAGGCATCACCGTCTTTTGTGTTTGTTAAAATAAAATCGCCGTAAGCATTTGCATTAGAATTTAAGTCTTTATAATTTACAGCTAAAGCGCCACTTGCACAAGTCGCACCGTTTTCAGATTCGGCTTGGACATATAATGTGCTTTTTTCATCAATAGTTTCGGCTTTTACTTCAACTTGTCCTGCCGTAATTGTCGGTTTAATATTTTTGGATACATCACCGATTTTTGCAGAAGAATTAACCTTATCAACAACTATTCCGACACCGCCAGCGATATCCGTATCATTAAATTTTGCATTTGAACGAGAAACAACTTCTGTAATTTTATCGTAAGATTTAAAGTGCTTGAACAGATTACCCATAAATCCGTCTTCGCCTTCACCGCCTGAATAACCGCTTACTGAAGAAACGATATTTCCTTTATAATTTGCATCAACAAGCAATTTTCCGTTTATATCGGCATTTGCATTCATTATTGCTTCATTGCTGACATTCGAAACAATAACTGACATTGCTGCACCAACTGTACCATGATTTTTATCAATGACCGGAACTAATCCATTTTTAGCAATATCAGAGTGCATACTTTCCGTTTTTGCAGAAACTGTAATATCTTTGCCAATATTCAAAGTTGCACCATTTTCAATTTCTGCTTTATTCTTAATATCCGTTGTCGTTACACCTAAAGCATAACTTCCAATGTTTAATCCGGTTTTTGAATCTGCTATGTTTGTAGATTTTGTTGAGGTAGATAATTTTAACTTTGTAGTTGAATCAACGTTAAGATTTTCAGCAGTAATTGTTGAGCCGTTTTTAACCGTTGCATTTGTATTTGATTTCACGCTTGTAAAATTGAAATTGATATCAGGAAAAGCACTTGCCAAAAAACTTGTTGACAATTTCATTTCTGAAATTGCACCCAATGAAACATCTTTTGTTGCTTCAATTTTTGCACCTTTTTCAACATTGATTGAAGTATCTACATTAGACAAGTTAATAAAATCATTAACAATAAAATTGACAACTTCGCCCAAATAACCATAATAAAATTCTTTCGAAAGGTCTGTTACTCCAATAATATTTTTATCAGGACTTGAAATATTTGTAACGGCATTCATTACAATGTTATTTGCATTAGAAACTGAATCATTTTTTACATTGATTTGTGATTTTGCATCAGCACTTTTATCCGATTGAAAGACTTCTGTTCTGACAATTAAATCGCCACCATTCGCATTAACTTTACCATTTAAGTTTACAATGGCACTTAACATATCAGATGAAACATTATTGTTTGAAGCAACAATAACAATATCCTTTCCATCTTGCATAGCAAGATTTTTAGGATATACAGACTCTGAAGTTTGTACAATCGGTAAAGGTTTTGCGGTAACTTGACCGGTCAAAGCATCTTTTACAAAGTCCATATTTGCATTCAAAGAAGAATTTGAAAGTAAATCTACATTTGAACCAGAAATTAAATTAATCCCTTTACCAGCATTGATTGTACCGTCAATTTCAATTTTTCCAACCGCAAGACCAACCGGTTCATATTTGTTTCCGTTCAAAAGATAATTTTGGTCATTAAACGTGAAACTTACTAATCTATCAACTTTTTCTTCGTTAAAACCGCCACCGAGTATTTTATCGTTAAGCAAATCTTCCATTGCACTTTGAGTTGGTGTCATTAATGTTAAAGAGCCGACATTAAATACACCGCTTTGTCCAATAACAAAACCGTGAGAATTGGCAAAAAGAACATTTCCTCCAATTTTCCCACCCATATAAGAATTGACAATACCGTTAATTTGAGAGGGAGAATTATCAAAGATTAAGTTTACGAGTTTATTTTGGCTATTTATAAGATTAAGATTGACAATATCACCCTTTCCAACATTAAATTTGTCGAAAGAGTTTATACCTATTGTTCCTCCTTTTACAGAGGTTTCCGTTTTAATATTGTAAACATTTCCGGTATTTAAAATATCAGTTTCCGTTTTAAAATTTCCGGTATTTTTTGTAATCTCAGACGAAGCCATCGCTGCCAAAGGAACGTTACCAATCACAAAATTACTCAATAAACATGCCGAAACTAATTTCTTATTCAACTTCATATACAATCCAATTCTTTCTGTAAATATGGGTACGATTATAACATTGAAAAACAGTGATAACAAGCCTGATTTAATGTTTTTTTACACTCTTTTGTTCCAATGTTTACATTAACTAACAAAAACATATAAAGAAATTTTTAGATTTATGTTATACTCTTTTTTAACAATGTTATCTATGGTAAGTTAGGAATTATGAAAAAAATAAAGAATTTAGGAAAAGTCCTTGTAATTATTGGACTTTGGGCAAATATCGGAAATGTTGGTTTCGCAATTGAAGAAAAAATAGACGCCAGTGAACAAGTTATTCAAGAAAATGCAAACTCTATATTAAAAGAAAATATTAACAAAAATATCATTACTCCGAACATTTCTCCGGGAACAATGAACGATGCGGAACATACAAGAAGATATTTCCGCTTTTTTGAAGATACACATAGAACAAAATTTAAACCAAATATTGATGTTCCTCTTATTAAAAAAGAAAAACTTACCCTTCCCGCAAGAATTCAGCAAGACGCTGTAACTACACATATCAACAAAGTTGAATTTTCAAATTCTGAAATTTTTACAGAAGAAGAAATTTCTGAATTTAAAAGTTTGCTCGAGAATAAAGACGCAACGGCAGAAGATATAAACAATTTTGTCGAAATAATTAATCAACAATATCGTAATCGTGAAATTATTACCGCAAGAGCGAATTTAGAAAGTTTAGAAGGCGGCGTTTTAAAAATTGAATTAATGGAAGCAAAAATCGGTGCGGTTTATGTAGAGGGAAATAAGTTCAACCGAAAATGGTTTCTAAAAAAACAAATTTCTTCAAAACCGTCAGATGTTTTAAATATTCAGAAATTAGAAGATGATTTAAGAACTTTTAATCAAAATGCTAGGAGCATAAAACTTTCCGCCAAGCTAAAGCCAGGTGAAGAATACGGCACGACAGATATTGTTTTAAATGCTGAAGAAGAATTTCCTTTCCATTTTGCAGCATCTTGGGATAGTTTCGGACGAGAAACGACCGGTTTATTACGTGGTGGACTGATGATTTCATCGGATTCACTTTTTGGATTTCAAGACAGATTAACAAGTGCTGTAAACATTGCTCGTTCATCAGTTAGTCCTTTTGTTGATTACAATGTTCCAATAAACAGAAAAGGTACTCGTGTAGGTGCAAGTTACATGTATGGAAAAAGCAAAATCACAAGTGGAGAGTACAGCGATTATGACTTAAACGCCGATACATCGGTTTACAGTACATATTTAACTCACCCGCTTATCAATACACAAAAGGCTCAATTATCATTAAATACTTCTGCAAACATCAAAGTTTCTACTGCGGATATTGCAGGATTTGAATACACAAATTATAAGGATTATAATCTTTCTGTCGGATTAGGAGGAAGATATAATTTTCAAAACAGTTTGTTATTTGGGTCAATATATTCGGTAACCGGTCTTATTCATGATGATTTACGTTCAGAAACAAATGGTTTTACAAAAATAAACGCAGAAACATATTATGTTCATTATTTACCGAAAAACATCATTGCAACTTTCAAGGCTGGCGGGCAATATACACCAAATGATGTTCCGTTCGTTGAACAATATCAAATTGGCGGTATGTCAAGTGTCAGAGGATATTCGGAAAGTTTATTATTGGGTGCAAATTCTTATTATGCAAGTTTGGAAATGTTGTTTCCGATTCCATTTTTACCGGAAGAAATAAAAATTCCATTCAAAGAAAGTGCAAAATACAGATTGCAAGATTCAATAAAGTTTGCTGTATTTTTAGATAACGGTGCAGTATTTCCTCACAACACTTCAACAAAATCCTCAAACTTTTTGTCTAGTGTAGGTGCCGGTTTCAGAATTGCAATTTCAAAATATTTAACTGCAAGAGTTTATCTTGGTGTACCATTAATGAACACAAAACATTATGACCAATCGAAAGTCAGATTACACTTTGATTTAATTGGTTCTCCATTTTAAATATTGGAAATGATATATAAAAAAGAGTCATAAATTAGTTATTGTACTTTATTGGGTACTTTGATTATTAGGGTTTTGAGATTAAACAGGGCGTTTGAAAGGCAGGAAATAATACTACCATTCGTAATTCAAACTACTCCAAAATACTCATTTTGAGAACTAATGAATGGCGTGATTTTTTTGGGCAGTCCATTTGAAATTTTGCTCCGAAAAAGTACAAAAAAGATACTTATTGATAATTAGTGGTAATTGATTTTTTTTATAAATATCCTTTATAACAATAATATAAAACAGGCTAAACGATATTCTTTACATCAATCTGAAAGCCGAACCAGAAACCGTTTTTATTCTTAAAGACCAATATCTGAAGCGATTGCTCTCGCTTGGCACATGAATAAAGGCCACTGGAGCAAAATCGATATCAACAAAATAAAATCTGACATCTTAGATACAATTATAAAACGGAGTTTTGATATCACTGCACAAAAAAATAAAAAAAACCGTGTGAATTTACACGGTATAGATGGATTTGTAACACAAAACTCCTAAATAGTTTTGCTTGGCATAACGCATTTTGCACTTTTACTATTTTTGAGCCAAATAAACTTGATAATTGTCATATTTATCAGATTTTTTCCCAATAACCTTAAAGCCTATTTCATCAAGGATTTCCGCAATTTTTTCATCTGACCAAATCGCCATCGCAAGCGGTTTATTGTTAAAATCCTTGAACACCGCATTCGTCATTTCCAAGTCGACATGTCCTGTTTGCACCGAAAATACGAAATATCCGTTTTCATTTAACACATCGTATATCAAGTTCATCGATTTTCTCAAAACTTTTTCATCGTTAAACCAATCGTAAAATCCTGACGCAACCATAATATCAGGCGATTTTGCCCCAAAAATAAAATCCTTATTATTAAGTGCATCTGCAACTTTATATTCCAATTTCAAAGATTTTTCATCTGCGATATTTTTAGCCTTTTTAAGCCAACGTTCGTCAATATCTCTGATTTGAGCATAAACATTTTCGTCCTTGAAATCCTCCAAAACTTCCAAAATATACTTCGCAGGCCCTGATGCAACATCACAGATAAAAACGTCGTTTTGTTTTTCCAATGTTGCGTATACAGCCTCTTTAATATTTTGTGCAAGATTGTCCTTTCTCGTTCTGACAACTCGCCAGCCACGGTGGTTGAGGTAGATTTTGTCAATAAATTTGCCGACCAAATTCTTCCCGTGAGCCTTATTTTTGTAAATGTAATCAAGCATTTCACCCGACGTGAAACCCTCTGTCGACGCTAATTTTATGCCGTCACTCCATTGACCTACCGTATTAACAACTGTCTTAATTGCACTGATTTTAATGTTTTCAATAGTTTTCATTATTCAAACTCCTATAATCTTTTGTAACTTTCTGCCGCAAACAAATATGCACTCGTCAAATCTTTGTCATCAGGGTGTCCTTTATAAGTTTTTGCCTTGGCGTGATACCCTTTGATATTAATGCTTTTAACCGCTTTTTGACCAAGTTTCTTCTTAAAGAAATCCACGCATCTTTTGTAAGAAAAATTCCTTACGATCGGCATACCAGAGGTTGTCAAGAGTGCATAATTTTTTACCTTCAAATTTTCAACAATCTCCTTCGTCTTTTCAGGAATAATTCTCTTTCCCAAATGAGGTACGGCAAAAATCACAAGTTCCGCAGATTTTAATTCATCTCGTGTAACTTCATTAACCGAAACCGCTTCAACCTCAAGTGCCTCAGCCGCAGACTCCGCAACCTTTTTCGTATTACCTGTTTGCGAATCATAAACAACTACAACTTTTTTATCGATATTTCTGTATTTAATCCAGTCAAGAACCGCACACTCCTTGAGTTGTGCCTTCAATCTATTGACAACCGTTATCTGCCCCAAAATGACAAACAATATCATCAACCATTCAAAATAACCAAATTTACCGACATTTCCAATTTTTCCCGTCAATTGACAATAAGCCAATATCGAAAAAATCATTATTAATATCAATCTTTCAACTTTGCCCAACGGCCCTTGATGCTGCCAATTTGCTCCAATCGCCTTAGACAACATGCCCGTGTAACTAACCAAAAACATCGAACTCAATCCCAACATTCCCAAAAACGGATTGCAAAGTGCAGAAAGCCCAATGCCCATTACAACGAAAATGTCCGAATATCTGTCCGGCAAAGCATTGACAATCTCTCCCTTCAATCTCAAATTGCCCCTCTCAATCGCAATGACCCCATCAATCGTATTAAGAGTCATTCTAAATAACGTCAACACTACCGAAATCAACAACAATTCAGGCTTTTGCGGAGCAAAAACATAGCAAAATCCAGTTCCCAAAGCAATCGCCGTCGCCAAATAACCCAAAATATCAGGGTCAACAAACTTCATTCTCTTCGCCAACGGCAACAACACCTTCCGATAAGGAAATTTCAACAAGTACAAATCCATGGTAAACTCCTTCCAATTTGCGTTACAAATCAAACTAATCTTTATATAATCAGTTTACCATTTAATTGTTTACTATTCAACTATTTATTATTCAAGTATTTACATTACTTAATGTCTTTGTACCAAGTAACGAGTTTATCCGTTAAAGCATCGAGTTCATCGTCAGTCATATTGGGGGTTAAGGCGTTTACGGTTTTGTTGTAGTCGACCCAAATTTTATCGATAAGACCGGAACCTTTTTCAGTAATTTTGATAATTTTGACACGACGGTCTCCGTCTTTGTTGTTTCTTGTAATGAGTTCATCGATTTCGAGTTTGTCCAGAAGTTTGGTAATATTTGAGGCTGTGACGAGGAGTTGTTTGCTGATTTCGTTTTGTTGGATACCGTTTTCGCCTCCGACAAAGCGAATTATCATGAGGATATTAAATTTAGAATTATTCAACCCGACCTGAGCTAGTGTTTTTTCCAAGCCTTCGTTCAAGATATTCCACAGCATGCCCGTGATGTAAATCAACTTAGAGTGTGGGTTTCTAGGTCGCATATAAATTTCTGTTTTTTCCATATTTAATTCCTTTTTTGTTATAAAGTTTCTTTTTGAGTGTGAAGGGCTTTAAGTTCAAAGACTTTTTCTTTAATTTCTTTTGTGAAGTTCAACGTTGATTTGTTGTTGTAAAACATCGGTTCGCCAATGTAAACGTCCGATATAAACGGGACAAGAATTGCATCGATTTTTGGCAAAATTTTGTCAGGCCCATTGATAAAAATCGGGATTACCGGCACATTCGGATATGCTTTTGCGATGTGGGCAACACCTGATTTGAACTCACTGATTTTATTATCATTTCCACGAGTTCCTTCAGGGTAAATTATGATAATTTCGTTGTTATCAAGTGCTTTAAAAATACCGTCGAACAACGAAGAGATGTTTTCTTTAGAAATTTTTCTTTCGATAGGGATTATGCCGATTAATTTTTCGAAAAAGAATTTTTTGAATTTCGTATTGCAAAAATAATCTGCCGCTGCAACTGGTCGGATTTTGTTGATTTTATTGACAGAGAACAGACTCATCAAGAGCAAAGTATCGATGTGACTGTTGTGATTTGCGACGATAATTGCAGGACCATCTTGGGGCAAGGTCTTTAAATTTCGGACATTTACCCCCAAAACTAAAAAGATAAAAGGTCTTATGATTAATAGAAAAAATAAATATTTAAGCATAATCACCAACACTACAAAATACTGATATTAAAG
>OMSS01000094.1 GCA_900313795.1 uncultured bacterium
TATGTATAACTCCGGATTTTTTGTTTTTAATGGTTTGCGAAAATGTCACCGTTCTTGATTTTAACTCTGTAATTTCAGTTTCTATCTCGATTTCTTCGAAAAGTACAGCAGGAGACTTAAATCTAACGTGCATATCAACTACGGGAAAAGTGATTCCGTTCGTATCGATTGTGTCGAGATTTACGCCCAAATCCTTACAAATATTGTATCTTCCACGTTCTAAAAATCTCAAATATCCGCCATGCCAAACAACGCTATAAGCGTCTGTATCACCGTACATTACGGTTGTTTCAAATACATTTTTCATTTCTTACCTTACACTTACCAAATTTGCTCAAATTATGAGAACAAATCTTGAATTTTATCTTTAATTTCTTGAGGATCTAACTCGTTTGTGATGTTATTAATGTCCATCGCAACTTGATACAACTTCGCCGCTTCAACCTTATCGCCAGTTATTGCAATCGAACGAGCAAGGTTGTAATGAGCCAAAGCGTAATTTGGGTTATGTTTTATCGCAAGTTCAAACAACTCAATCGCCTTTTGAACTCTACCAAGGTCGTCGAGATAAATTACACCTAAATTGTTATAAGCAATATCGTACTCTTCATCGTACTTGATAGCAGTTTCATAAGTCTTAATCGCTTCATCAAGTTGACCTTTGCCCCAGTACAAATAGCCTAAATTGCAGTAAATCTTTGCATTATGAGGTTCAAGTTCAATCGCCTGACGATAAACAGAAAGTGCGTTATTGTATTCACCTTTTTCGTAAAAAGCACTACCGAGGTTGATATAAATGTCGATATCTTTCGGAGTCAAAATGAACGCCGTTTGATATGCACCAATTGCAGCATCAAGGTTCTTGACATTTTCTTGGAAAACATATCCCAAAGTTTGTGCAACAATACTCGTCCAAGTAATTTTTGGGTTAATCGTAATAGCATTTTGATACTGAGAAATTGCACCTTGAATATCGCCCTTCAAATACAAAATATTCGCCAAATTGCTGTGATATTCAGCCAAATAAGGTTGAATTACAATCAACTTTTTATAAATGTCAGCAGCACTGTCATAATCGCCCAATTCCTCATAAACACGGCATAACGAACGATATGCAAAAATATTCAAACTATCGAGCCAAATCGCAAGTTTATACTCGCAAATTGCCTCTTCAAATCGGCCAAGCATGCTATAAATATCGCCGATTATGCAATATAAATGAACAAACCCAGGGGCTTTTTCAACCGCAGCCTGATAAACCTCAAGTGCTTTTTCAGGACCGTGCATTTGAGCCTGAATATAGCCTTTTAAAAGTACGGGCATGAATTTAAAATACGATAACTTTCTCGCAGTCTGCTTTTGAGCCTTTTTGTCAAACGGCAAAGTCACCATCGACAAAAACATTTCCCAATAACTTTTTGCTGAAACTTTATAGTCACGAAAAGCCGAAACCCTGAGCAGACAAGCAATTAAGTAGTGTGCACGAGATGACTTCCAAGGGGCAACATGAACAGCCTCTCTTGCAAACTCAGTTGCCTCATGAAAATATCCTTTTCTCATAAAGCACTCAGCCTTCATATACCTTGCATCACCTGACTTTTCGTCATGTTGGATAGAAAGTTCAAAATAATTTATCGCTTTATCAAGGTCATTCTTATAAAAAAATGCCATACCCAACTTATAGAAAATTTCCGCTGAATCAATGTACGACTCAAGTGCACGTTGATACTCGGAAATAGCCTCATCAGCATACTGTTTCGATTGATAAATGTCTAAATGTCTCTCGAGGTACAAATCACCCAACTTGACATGCAAATCAGGATTTGTTCCGCAAGTCGCAAGTGCATACTGACAAGTTTCAATAGCCTTTTGCAAATTGCCAGACCGTTGAAACTTATTAATCTGTTTCTCTAATTTTTTTTGCTCTTGCGTTTTAGTCATCATTCTAATTGTAAACCGTATATCTATTATTGTCCATTTTCAAAAATTTTACAATATTTGATTTTTTACGGGAGTGATAAATTTCTCAGGAGCCAATACAGTCAAGACTTTTGGCTGAGAGAAGTATTTTTTTGCACAATTCAAAATGTCATCAGATGTTACATTTCTGATAGAATTTATGAATTTTTCTTCATAATCGCAACCAAGCCCCTGAAGTTCATACATGCCTGTAACCGAAGAAATCAAGGCGTTTGTTTCAAAATAAAATCCTCTTTTTCCGATTACATTATTTTTAGCATCGTTCAATTCTTCTTCGCCGACAGGAATCGTCATAATCTTCTCTATTTCGACCTTAAACCCGTCAATCGCCGTCTTAATATTTTTCGGCTCAGTACCGATGTATATTGAAAAAGTTCCGCATTTTGCTTTTGGCTCAAAAACTGTTCTTACTGTATATGCAAGCCCTTGCTTTTCTCTTAATTCAAGGAACAATCTAGAGGACAAACCACTTGAACCCAAAATTGAATTCATCAAGCAAACCGTCGCATATTCTTTATCCGTATAAGTCGGGCATAACCAGCCTTCAAGTATTTGTGCCTGTTTTGCATCATCTTTTTCAACAATCGCAAGTTTATCCTTTTCAAGTTTAACCTCAGGAATATTTGACTTAAAGTTGTTATTTTGAACCATTTTGCCAAAATGTTTTTCCAAAACTGACAACAATTTCTCTTTGTCAAAGTCGCCTGCAACAGAAATAATTTTCTTTGAAGTTGCCAAAATATCCTTATAAAGTGCCTCAACTTCTTCTTTTTTTATGTCGTCAATTTCGTCCAAAATCTTCGTATATGTGTTACCATACGGGTGGTTTTCAAACAAAGTCTTATAGTAGGTGTCGTTAGCCTTAGTCTTTGGAGAGTCAAGTTCTGCACCGATTTCGCCCTTCAATTTGACAATTTCCTTGTCGAAATCCTTCAAAGTCGAATGAAGCATAACATCTTCCATAAGTTCGAGCATATAATCAAAATCCTCATTCAAGCACAAACCCTTAAATCGAAGATAATCAGCCTTAATTTCGCTATAAAGTTCGATAGCATTTTCTTCAGTTTCTTTTGCAATCTCTTCTGCCGAGCGTTTTTCAGTGCCTTGCAAAAACAATCTGTTCAAAATTACGCTCGTCCCTGCTTTCTTTTCGTAATTTTCCAAGCAAAGATAGAACGTCACTGCCGCTCTTGGGGTATTTTTATTGTCGTTAAGAATTACTGTAATACCGTTATTTAATTGAATTTTTTCCATTATTTTTCCTCCGGCAAAAGAACTGCAAACGTTGCGTGTTTCAAGTTTAAATAATCTTTTGCAAACTGCTGAACCTCATCAGCCGTAATGCTTTCGAGGATTGAAATGTAAGAATTAATCGACTCTGTTCCTTCGCAAACCGTCAAGTAATATCCGATTGTCTCACCGATATCAGAAACTGTTTCGCTCGTTTCTGCAAATCTTGCCTTCAGTTTCTTAACAGCCTTTTTAAGTTCGCCGGCAGAAATCTTTGCATTATAAAGTTTTTCGATTTCTTCCTTGATAGCCACAACTGCCTCATCTTTTTTATCAGGCTGGAAGTTCGCTTGAACAAAGAAATTGCCGCCATCTTTGAAACTATAATAATCAGCCGCAACTATATTAAATATCGGTTTTTCAACCTTTTCTATCAAATTTTGATAAAGTCTCGAACTTGAGCCGTCGCCCATAATTATTGCAACCATATCGCCCAAAATCGAGCCACGAAGGTCATTTGCAGGTGGGCAAAGGTATCCGACAGTTAAAAATCCTGTTGCGATATCAGATTTTTGTTCAACATATTTTGTTTCTTGAGTCGGTTTATCAATAACATTAACTCTTTGAGGATTATTTTTTCTACCCTTAAAGTCAAATGCTTTAACAACTCTATCCAAAACAGTATCGAAATCGAAATCGCCAGCAATGATTGTCGTCATAGTGTTAGGCGTATAATGAGCCTTATAATAATCCAATACGGTTTCTCTTGGCATTTCTGCAATCAATTTTGCCGTGCCGATAACGTCAAATTTATACGGGTGAGAAGTATACATATTGTGGTTACAAAGGTTATAAACCCTTGTCCACGATTGGTCTTCTCTCATTCTGATTTCTTCCGTAACAACGTGACGTTCACGCTTCGTCTTGATATGAGGATTGTCAATATCGAAAGTATCGCCAATTTCTTCAGGCGGAACGACAGGATTCAACATCATATCAGCATGCAAGTCGATAGCGAGGTTGAAATATTCATCGTTAGGACCTTTTGGAAGAGTTACATAATAAAAAGTATAATCTTTCCAGGTTGCAGCATTGACAATCGCTCCTTTTGATTCGAGCATTTTGTCAAACTCACCAGCCTTATGGTGTGTTGTACCTTTAAACATCAAGTGTTCCAAGAAGTGCGAAACACCGTTGTTGCTTGCATCTTCATTGATTGAGCCAGTTTTGACCCAAGTGCTTACATTCACCAAAGTTCCGGGTTTATAAGCAAGTACAATTCTATGACCGTTTTCACGTTCGTAAATCATTACGGGCTTTTGCAAAAACGGATAAATCATCTCTGTTTTAACGATTTTTTCTTCCAAAATAAAGTCCTCATTTTCTTTTGACTTAATTGTACCATTAAAACGTCAAAAGGTGAAATCTGCTAATTTTCGTAAATTTTGGAGTAATTATATCTGCTTCTGTAAACTTTTTTGATGTAATAAAGCGATTCAGGATAAGGAATACTTTCGACAAATTCGTCCGTATCCAAAGATTTGAACTTTTCTCTCCAAGAATTAACCGCACTCGGTCCACCATTGTAACCACCGGTTGCATACATCGGCACGTTATTCACCATATCTAAAACATATGAAAAATAAGCCGTTCCAAGTGCGATATTATATTCAGGAGTTTGAAGTTTTCTATCATCAGGGGCTTCAAAGCCTTTCTTTTCCGCAATAAACGACGCTGTTGGCAACATTACCTGCATCAAGCCGAGTGCATTTGAAGAACTTCTCGCTTTAGGGTCAAAGTGACTTTCTTCTCTCATCAAAGCAAGAATATGATAAGCATCGAGGTTTCTCATTGTGCAATTTTTATTAATATCATCGACATAATAAATCGGAAAAGCCAACTGCCATACCGGACTTGAGTAATCAAGCGGTTCTTTTTTTATGCTCATACGGCTCCGGAAAGGAGAGTATGAGCATTTCTAATTGGCTTGAAGCCATCGCCAGATATCCGTGATCTCCGAATTTTTGACGTTCAACAAAAACTTTCGCCAAAGGTACATCAGCACTGTCGAGAGTTTTGTACGGGAATGGAATTTCTTTTTGTTCAGAAAGCGTACCTTTATTGAAGTTCCAAGAGGTCAATGTCTCCATATTTGCCCTAGAAGCCCGAAAAGCGTAGTAACTGTCCTCGTATTTGTATTGGAGTAATTTGAAGTATTTATCAGCCTCTTCGACTCTATTTAATTTCAGAAGATATTTGCCTGTCCAAAACAAAATCTGAGGTTCAGATGGAGCATCCGGAAATTTTTTGAGGTAAATTTCTCCAACCTTAACCGCAGCATTGAGTTGTTTTCTCGCTGCAAAATCAAAAAACACACCGACAAGACATTCGTCCAAATATTCACTCTTGCCGTACTTTTTAACGATATCTTTATAAATTACGACCTTTTTATCTTGCGGTTGGAGTTGAGCAATTTTATACATAAAATAATCAGGTATAGCCTTGCCAGCAGTAGATTTTTGAAGTTCCGTCAAGGTCTTTAAAGCATCTGATTGAGTTGAAACATAGAAATCAAGAAATGTTTTTAAATCTTCTTTATCAATACTTAAGGCATATTTTGCAAACCCTTCTGCAATAGTCTTTTTGTAGTTATCAAAATCATTTTTATAATACTGTGCAATCGCAAGATACGTCCATTTTTTCTCCATTGGAACGTCTTTTAAAACAACGAGTGCCTCGTCAATTTTTTGATTAGAAAGAAAAATCTTCGCAACCGTAACGGATTCAGTGTCCGTAAGTGCCATTTTCATTGCGTCATAGGCTATCGTCAAAGAATATGTTCCAGAGGGCGAATTTTTCAAATAAGAAAAATAGTATTTTTTTGCAGCGGGCGAAAGGTTTTTTGCAAGCGAAATTTTGCCTAAAAAATAATCAGCCGCAAACCGATAGTCCTCAACCGGCGAATTTTTCTTTATATCAAGAAAATCCTTTATCGCCTTTTCATAATTTTTTGTCATATATCTTGACTTTGCAAGCGAATATTTTGCCTTTGCCGTAAAAGAATTACTAGGTGACCCCCAAAGGAATTTTTCATACTTACTCTCAGCAACCGCCCAGTCATTGAGTTTTTCAGCAGACAAAGCCTGTTTTAAAATTGCAGTTTCAAGACCTTTTTTCATGTCTCTTCCATGGACTGGAACAGATAAAGTCTGCTTACCTTTTACAAGGATATAATGGCTTCCATGTATTCTATCCAGAGACCATCCATTGTTTTGTAAAAGTTTAACAAGTTCTTTATCTTTCATATCCTAATATAATGCGCATTATGCGTACTGTCAAGAAGATTTACTTCCAAAATTCTAACATCAGATTGAATTGATCTG